>JBJTSM010000637.1:0-2264 GCA_046076685.1 Planctomycetia bacterium
GCCATCCAGGCTTCGAAGAGCGGCTGCGGCGGACTGCGAAACACCGCCACGAATGCCTGGTCGAACGGCATGCCGTCGTCGAGCCGGTCGACGAGCATCGCCAGCTTGCCGGCGCTCGGCATGATCGTGCCGACGAACCCGCCCCCCAACGCCACCGACACCGCCGGATCGCCGTGCCCCGCGAAGAAGTCGGCCGGCGATCCCCCCCGCTGCACGGCGGTCGGCAGCTCGCGACGCCAGGCTTCGACCACGTCGGCCTTCGGCTCGGCCTTCATCGCGACCGCCCGGCCAGCCCCCTTGGCAAACCACGCCGGCACGCCCCGTCCGATCAGGGCGACGACCGTCATCTGTTCGGTGAGCACCGCGCGGATGTCCGCCGCACCGTCGCCTTTACCTCCCGACGACTTGCCGCCGCCCGACTTCCCGCCGCTCGACCTGCCATCGGAAGACTGTTTTCCGGAGCCCGTCCCGCCGCCGGGAGGAGCGAACGCCGCGTAGGCCACGTCGCCCGAGATGCCGGCCACCGCCGTCAGGGCCTTGGGGCGGTCGTCGGCAAAGACCGTCTGCCAGAAACTGGAAAGATCGTAGCCCTGCGCGAAACCGAACACGACGATGCCTCCCTTGAGAAGCGGCTGCCTGTCCCCCATGACCTCGTCCCGCAGGCGACGATCGACCGCTTCCGCCGCCTCGGCCAACTGCTCCATGCGGGCGGCCGAAAGGTTTCCTGCCACAAGCACGTCGCCCCGCTCGAGCACCGTCGCCTTCTCGTCCGGGATCGCCCGCGTCCAGAGACTGCGTCCGGCCTTGAAGCGAACCTCTCTGAGTTCGTCGTGCGAGAGCTTCTGCGCTCGCCCGACGGCGGCAAGCGTCTCGAGTTCGGCCTGCGGCGACAGAAGATCGAGCCGGGCGCCCTCGTCGATCCACTTCTCGATCCTGGCGATCACGTCGGCGGCCAGCGGCGGCTTGCCCAGCGGCATTCGCTGTCCCTCGATGCCGGCCCCCTTGAGCTTTTTGACCAGTAGGCTGTCAGCCCCCTTGCCGGCCGCCACGGGGCTGCCGCCACGGCCTCCGCGGAGCAGGCGGTCGAACGTGACCATGCTGAGATTGCCGTCCGGCTGCTCGATGTCGTGGCAGCCGACACAGTTCGCGACCAGAACCGTGGCGACATCCGCGGCAAACGACACCTCACCCGGCTTGAGTTTCACGGCCACCACGGGCTTGGTCGGAGGAACGGCCGGCGGTGGAGCCGTGGCCTGCCTGGCCAGGCCGTCGATCGGCAGGTTGGGATCGGTACCGTCGTAGGGTGCCCCGGCATCGATCCACTTGATGAGCAGGCCGATCTCCTCGGGCGACACCTTGCCGCCCCCGCGGGGCATGTCGCCACTGAGAATCACCTCTACGAGCCGGCTCGACTCGCCGACGCCCGGCTGCACCACGCCAGACTTCATCAGGCCCGCGTACGACACCATCTGGAAGCCTCCTTTGCGGCCTGCGATGTGGCAGCCTCCACAGTGGCGGGAGAGGATCGGCGCCACCTGCGCGGAAAACGTCAGGGCCGGCTTGGCTGCGGGCTTGCCGGCCGCGGCTGCGGGCTTGCCGCGGGCGCCTGCGGGCTTGCCGGCGGCGGCCGGCGGGCCGGGCTTCACGCCGGCGGCAGGCTTGGCGTCACCCGGCGTCGGCTTCGGCGTGGCTGTGCCGGAATTTTTGGCAGGGGACTTGCCCGCAGACGTGAGGGGAGCCAGCACGATGCCGCTCACGTCCACGTCCTCGAGTTCGAGGTCATCCCGCAGGGCACGGCACCGCTCCCAGAGATTCCGCAGGCCGGCAGCTGCCGCCCCCCTGTTCGCCAGTGCTTCTATCCCCTGCGCGGCCTCCGCCACGCGAGCCGCAGCCTGGGCGGGTTTGCCCTCTTTCCTCAGTTCGTCGGCCTGATCCAGCAGTTCCCGGATATCCTTGACCGACGCAGGCCGCGCCGACGGCTCCGCGACGGCGGGGCCGACCGCCAGCAATGCGAACCCCAGCCCGATCACGACCGCTGCCGTGATGCTGGCAGGCCGTTTCGCCGCTGGCGGAATTCGGAACGGCAGAGACCAGTCCATCTCCGGCCGGAGCCGGTCGCCCGCACGTGGGAAAGGCATGTCGTCCTCTCGTAAGGTCGCGGCGAGGCGGGAGACAACGGGTGGATCGTCAGCGGCCCACCGCGGACGACCACCAGCATCCGAGCAGGAATGCCGCGACCGCGATGACCGGCACCAACGCCACGT
>JBJTSM010000638.1:0-5335 GCA_046076685.1 Planctomycetia bacterium
GTAGCCCCAGCCGAACGGCACCGGCTCGATGTCCGACCAGGGGATCCAGTGGTCGCACACCGCCTTCATCCCCTGCAGCACGCCCCGGATCGTGCAGTCGTCGTCATCGACGTCGGTGACGACGAAACGCTGGCCCACCGCGCCGTTGTACCGGCCGTTGTGGCGGGCAATGACGACGCACTCACCGGGGATCGGCTCTCGCTCCATCTCGTGGCTCCTTTTCTGCCGCGTGTCTCGCCCCGGTGTCCGCCGGGGTTCGAGAGTGTCTACGCGACAGCGGCCGTGGCGCTGCACGCGCGGTGCGGAATTCCGCGTGGAGCCGCCGAAGCGGCTCAGGCTCCAGCCCGCAGGGGAGGCAGCTGATACTCGATGGTCAGGGCGATGCGGTCCATCACGTCGGAACGCAACGGCCTTTCGCCCGTGAGGAATTCGGCAAGTTCCTCGATTGGGAGCCCCGCTTTGGCCGCGATCGCGGCCAGTGGCATCTGACTGCGGTGAATCGCGTCCCGCAGGCGACCGCTGATCGACTGCTCCTCCCGGGCTTGCTTGCTGCGTTGGTTTTGAACCATGAGGTCGGGGAGTTCGGCGGCAATCATGGCCCGTAGCTCGCGGACGTGCTCGAGTTCAGCCGCTGTCGGCTCCCGGTGCTCGCGTGGGCTGCTCGGTGTCGTCATTGGAAAACTACCGGGGCTCCGGCACCTCGTAAGCGGTGATGGGCATGACCGTGATGTCGTCGATGTGCTGGTACACCGCGATCATGTACCGACCCTCTGCAGTGTAGCCCCAGGCGACGGGCAACATCGAGCGGCGACTTCTCCCGCGATAACTGGAGTGCATGACGACGGTCTCAAAATCCTGCCTGGAAATCCCGTGATCCGCGATGTGCTCCGTATTTTCCCGCGTCCAGATGAAATCGAAATACGGCATGCAATAAGTGTATGGCTGTACACTTTTTGTCAAGACTTCGGCATGATCGACACGTGGGTGCACGAAGCGCCGACGTGGCGCGGAATTCCGCTGCCACCCGCCTACATGCCGCAGCGGCCGTTGGCGCACCCACGCCCCGGCGCGCGGCCGATGTCGCGTGGCAGAAAATCCTCCGGGCCCGCCCCGAGCACCGCGTCGCCCCCGCCTCCGAAGCGAAACACCCGGCCCGAGTTGCTCGCCGACCGATCGTCGCGCGGGTCGCGCGACAGGGTCTGCACCTGTTCGCCCGCGATGAGCCAGCGGCCCTCCTCGGCGGTGAGATTGAGGATGGACACCACTCCATGGGCCTGGTCGCTGAGCCGCACCTGGTAGTTGACGGCGAGTTCCGCCCTGCCCTTGGCTTCGCCGAGCACGTGGCTGTCGACGATCTCAAGTTCGAGCGTGTGGGTCACGAAGAGCAGCGCGGTTTTCCGCCGGAGGCGGGCTCGGTCCTTCTCCGTGAAGCAGCCGAGAAATCTCGCGAGATCCTCGTCGCAGACAGCCTTGGCCGCGCGGCGGACGCAGTCCTGGATGCCCGCCTCGCGGGAGTTGTCGACCATCTTTACGCGGCCCGGCTTCACCTGATCCACGGCGCGGGCCGCACCGCCGGCCAGCGTGGCCAGGGCGACGAGCGGGATCAGTCCAAGCCCTCGGGCACGGGATATTTGGGAAGGTGCGGTGTGCATGCTGGGCCTCTTTCACTTACGCCAGCTCGGCCCGGGCGCTTCCGGCCTCTCCGGTTCACGGAGCTGCCGTGGCCGTTTTCGGGGGTGTTCGGGAAAATCCGCGTCGGCTTGGAATCACCGGCGACGGTCTGGCGTAGTTCAGGAAGATGGTTCAGCAGGATGGTTCGGGAGGCGGCTTCCGCGGCCGTCCGATGGATCGAGTGCACCAACCAGCAGAAAGGGCTTTCCCATGACGACCTACAGCGTGAAGATCCGGTTCAACGGCTCGGTTTCCTACGTCACGGTCAACGCCAGCTCGGGCGGCCAGGCGAAGGCGCTCGTGGCCGCCCAGTACGGCGGCCAGGTCGACGTGCTGGAAGTGAAGCGGGCCTGAGCGGCGCCCCACCGGCGAGCACACCCCGGCTACTATGCTCCTACCGAAGAGCCGGCAGGCGGAGTGTCTCAAGCACAATGGCGATCCATATTCGCTCTCGCGGAGGTTTCTTGCCGTGAAAATGCGTGCCGCGATGCTCGAGGATTTTTCCGGCCCCGCGGGAATCCGCGTCGTCGAAATCCCGATCCCGACGCCCCGCCGCGGCGAGATCCTCGTCAAGGTGATCTGTTCGCCGGTGAACCCATCCGACGTGCTGTACTGCTCGGGCAAATACAGCAGCCCCCCAAGGCTTCCGGTGGTTCCCGGATTCGAAGGCTGCGGCCTCGTCGTCTCGTCGGGAGGCGGCTGGCTGCCCCATCGACTCGTCGGCAGGAGGGTGGCCGGAGCCGTCCAGTCGGGCCAGGGCTTCTGGGCCGAGTACGTCGTTCTCAAGGCCGTGGAAGCCTTACCGATGCCCGCCGAGGTGAGCGACGAATCGGCCGCCTCCGCCTTCGTCAATCCCCTGACGGCACTCGGCCTCGCCAGGCCTGTCATCAAGGGCCGTCATCGGGCGATGATTCACACGGCCGGCGCGTCCCAGCTCGGGCGGATGCTGATCCGCCTGAGCCAGCGTCACGGCTTTCCGCTCATCAACATCGTGCATCGAGAGGCTCTCGTCGCCGAAGTCAAGGCGGCCGGCGCCAAGCATGTGCTCGACAGTAGCCGGGCCGACTTCCAGGATTCGCTCACGAGCCTGTCCCGGGAACTTGGGGCCACATGGGCCGCCGACGCCGTGGCCGGGAAGATGACGGGCATCCTGACCGCGTGCATGCCCTCCGGCAGCACGGTCGCCGTCTACGGCGTGCTGTCAGGGAATGAATCGCAGGTGAACCCGGGCGACCTGATTTTTCGGGGTCAGACCGTGACCGGCTACTGGTTGTCGAGCGAGTTTCAGGACCGTAGTCCCCTCGGGCTCCTGCGCATCTCACAGTTTCTGCGGAGTGCCCGCAGGCTGCTCACCTCCGACCTGCAGTCCAGGGCCCAGGCGCACGTCCCGCTCGAGGACATCTCCACGAGCCTGCCGAAACTGCTCGAGTCCACGAGCAGAGGGAAAATTTATGTTCGTCCGGGCGGCTGATTCTCGCCGCCTTGTCCCTGCCGCAGCCGTCAATCCACCGCCGAAGCGAATGGAGAGCCATCCAGCACAAAAGGGATTTTTATGAAACGAACCGTCACGATCTCGACGCTCTTGCTGCTCGTGGCCTTGGCCGCCGACTGCGCTCCGGCCCCTGCGGCTTTTCCTGATCCGTCCGTGGTCGCCGTGCTCCACACCTACGAGGCGCGGATTCGCTTCGAGGGGAAGCTCAGCACCACGCAGGTGAAGGCGTCGGACGGCGGTCAGGCGAAGAGACTCGTCCAGCAGCAGTTCCCGAAGGCCACGGTGCTGAGCATCAAGAAGATCGATTAGCCGGCCGAGCGCGAAGGAACGCCAGGAAATCAGGCCTGGTTCGCGAAAGGGAAGGCGTGTTGAGCGACCTGCTCCGCTATTTCGCCGGCGCGCCGAGCACCACGCACCAGTAGGTGTCGTTGCCGATGCAGGCCGTGCCGATCCCGAACTCCCGGAACGACGGCGTGAGGATCGCCTGCCGGTGGCCGGGCGAGTTCATCCAGCCGGTCACGATCGTCGCCGTGTGCGTGGCGGGATGGCCTGCATTGGCGGCCTTGGCGATGACCTCGCTGACCAGTTGGTTGGCGGCCGGCTTCGCATGGACGACGGCTCCGTCGGGCCGGGGCTCGACCGTGAAGAGATCGTCCCAGCGGAAGTAGCCGGCATTGATCGCCCGGTTCGCCGGGTGCTGATTGCAGGTGCGATGCTCGTCGAGGCTTCGTGGAGCGTCCTGGAGATGCTCCATCCGCTGGTTGCGGGCCATCCATTCGGCGTGGGCTTGGGCCGCTTTTTCGAGGGTTTTGTTGTAGTTGAGGGCCTTGAGCCGATGCTGCGCCCGCTGGGCGTTGAGCCGCTGCGCGACGTCCCGCACGAACGGCGCGTCCTGGGCGACGGCCGGCATCGCCATCAACATCACGCAGCCGGTGTGCAGAAGCAGGCTGGTTTTCGACAGGCGCGCCGTTGCTCGGGGGCTCTTGTTCATTGCTTCCTCAGCTCCTCGGCCGTCTGGAACGCACGTTCCGCCTCCTCGGCCCGGCCGAGCCGATTGAGCGTGTGGCCACGGTTCTCGTGGTGATCGGGCTTTCTGGGCTCCATGCGGATCGCCTGATCGAGATCGGCCAGTGCCTTTTCGTATTCGCCCATGTGGAAGAGGCAGCTGCCCCGCTGGTGATAGAAAACAGGAGCCTGCGGATAGACGCCGATCGCCTTGGTCATGAGTTCCGCGGCCTTCGCAAACTCCTTCGAGTCGGCCTTTTCGGCCGCCATGATCGAGTAGCACGCCCCGAAACTCTCCCGCGTCTCCCGGTCGGCGGGATCGAGCGAGAGCGCCCGTTCATAGTCGGAAATAGCCGGCTCGAACTGCCGTAGCGACGCAGAGGCCATGGCGCGGTGCTTGTGGAGCGTCGCGTCGTCGGGCTCGAGCGACAGGGCCTTCGTGAAATCCTGCACCCCAGCCGCAAACGCCCCCCGCCCCGTGCGGCTGAGTCCACGTCGGGTGAGCGCCTCGAGGTCATCGGGCTGCCGTTCGAGGTAGGCCGTGTACAGCGTCTCCGCTTCCGGAAATTTCCGCTGGAAAAACCGGTTCGTGGCCTCCGCGAGCAGTTCCTCGTCGGAGATCAGGGCCGGCGCGGCGGCCGCCGGCGGGGTCGCGGGTGTGACTGGAGGCTGTCTTGTCTGCCTCCATCGTGAGGCCGCAACCACGCCCACCGTGATGAGCACGACCGCCACGAGCGAAACGACCCAGGCGTTGTCTTTTGCGGCTCCATCGCTGATACGCCGCAGCTCCGCCGCGAACTCGGCCGCCGAGGCCTGCCGCTCCTGCGGGTCGCGGCTCAGGGCCTTTCGGCAGATCGGTTCATAGTGGCGAGGCAACTTCTCGGAGAGGCGGGGCGAGCCCGTGAGGATGTCTCGGCGGAGCGTCTGCGGGTCGAGCGACCGGTAGGGCAGTTCTCCGGTGAGCATCTCGTGGAGCACGACGCCGAGGCTGAAGATGTCGCTGCGGTGGTCGCCGGCCTTTCCTTCGAGCTGCTCAGGGCTCATGTACCGAAGCGTGCCGATGGACAGCTCCGAATCGTCGGCCTTCGACGCGGACCGGGCGATCCCGAAATCGGCGAGCTTGGCCCGGCCGTGGTGGTCGATGAGGATGTTTGCGGGCTTCACGTC
>JBJTSM010000639.1:0-3022 GCA_046076685.1 Planctomycetia bacterium
AGCACGATGTCGGTATCGCAGGCCAGCCGCGGGCCATACTCGGCATAGCAGCACCGTGGGTCGTCGAAGACGACTCGCTCGCCACGCTTGTCGCGCACCTGGCCGAGATCGATCCGCCAGGCGAGCCCGCCCGACCGCACCGCCTCGATGCCGGGCTCGTCATCGGGCCGCGGCACCCAGCGGAGCGGCAACGGCCGCACGCGCGCCGGGTCGAGCCCGACGATCTTCGCTTCCCGGCCCTTCGCGGCGAGCAGTTTTTCAAGCGCCTCGGCCGCGGGCCGGAGCGACTCCTGCCCCTCGTCGAGCAGGATCGTGACCGGACCGGTGCGGCTCGCACAGAACCCGGCGATCGCGTCGTGGCCGCCGACGAGGTCCGCATCGGGCTCGGCTGCGATCGCCGCGGCTGCGGCCGGCTCGATCTTCTCCGTGGCCGTGCAGCCGAGCACGAGGTCGCGAACGACCAGTTCGAGCGGTGCATCGGCCGCGAGCGCCGGCACCGGCACGTCCACCGTGCGGGTGGGCGAGGCCGCCACGAACGCAGAAAAAAGCGTGCCATGGTCCGGCGACCGGAGCGTGACCTCGAAGGGGAGCGGATCGGGGAGCGGCGCGGCCTTGCCGTCGGCCAGCCAGGCGGCGAGCTGCAGCGTGCCCGGCGCCGTCCGCACCGTGCGGATCGCGAGCGATTCAGGCTTGCGGCGGGTGAGCAGATGGATGGCGCCCACGCAGCGGGTGAAGTCGAGCGGCACGCCCCGGCCCGCGGGCGTGTCGGCCACCGGCACGGCGCGGCCCGCGAGCAGGTCGTGCACATGCCAGCCGTCGGCCACGAGCAGCGTACTCCTGCAGGGCAGCACCGCATGCTGCCGCCACTTGCCGGGCACCTCGAGCGGCACGAGCGTCTGATTGACCGAGAAGCAGAGAATCGACTCGGTTCCGGCCAAGGGGGCGAGCACGACATCGGGCGTGGGGGTGGAAACGGCCGCGGGCCGGGCGGCCTTGAAGGCCTCGATGAGCCGGTCCTCGCGGATCTCCTTGAACGTGCGCCAGAGCGCGGCGAACTCCCACTCGCCGTCGGGACCGCCGAGCCCCCAGCCCTTGTGCACGTGCTCCTCGTCGTAGGCGAAGCCGAGCGGCCGGCCGGGCAGGCCGGCGTCGCAGAAATCGTCCTTAACGATCGTGCCGCCGTCGGCGGCGAACTTCTCGAACGCCGCCACGATGTCGGCCGGCACGCCGGCCCCGATCGCGGCGAGGAAGAGCACCTTCGCGCCGGCGAGCTTGCCGGCCCGCACGTCGTCGTCGGTGAGCAGGACACCCGGCCGTCGCATGCGGGCAAGGTCGTGGATGATGACGCTCGCCTGCTCGCCCCAGCCGCTGAAGTAGACGGCCACGTCGGGGAGCGGCTCGAGCGCCGAGAAGAATGGCCCGAACCGCGAGAAGATCGAGAGCAACGCCGCGTCCTCGCCGGTCGGATGCTCGTCGGCGAGCGTGAGCGAGAGGCCGTCGAGCCCGCGGCCGGCCGCGGCGAAGGCAGTGGCGATCCGCGAGTCGCGGCCGATCGTCATGAACGAGCAGCGGGTCTGCTGCCCGGCGGGATTGCCCATGCCGAGGAAGGTCGGCACGCGGAAGTTGCCCCACGGCGAGACGCCGTAGTCGGTGTAGTCCACCGAGTCGCGGTGCGAGAGCGACGTGTAGGCCGCCGGCGGAAACGAGTGCTTGCCGAGCCAGAAGCTCGGCACGCCGGTGTGGGAGGTGAGGCCGGGCCGGATCGCGAGCGCGTCGGCGAGATACTCGGCGTAGGCCGCCGGCAGCACGGCGCTCGACGCCTCGCGGCCGGCCTGCGATTGCACCCGTTCGATCTGCTTGGCATCGAGCCCGGCCTGGCGGGCCTCGGCCACCTTTTTCTCGACACGTTCCGCGATCCACGTCGCGGCGGCGGCATTGCGCCTTCCCTGGTGGCCGTCGAGCGGCGGCGACTCCTCCCAGTAGCCGTTGACCGACGCGTACCAGTTGAGGGCGAAGCCCCCGAAGCCCGCCACGTCGGCCCGGGGGTGGGTGAACAGCGCGAGCCGCCGCCGCATCTCGGCGAGTTCCTCGGGGAGCGTGTGCTTGGGGTTCCACTCCTCGTGGTGGAGCATCTGCGGCGGGCTCGGCACGCCGCGGCCGCCGAGCAGCGCGACGGCGAGCAGGGCCGCCTCGTCTGCCGGCAGGGGGCGGCACTTCTCGATCGCCGGGCCGCCCGGTGCCGACGCATATGCGCCGAGCGTCGGGTCGATCGCGGCGGTCACGTCGGCCAAGAACGGCGCGAGGCCCGGCTCACCCGTGCGCACCCCGTAGTAGTAGCCCGAGACCGGCGACCCGGCCATCGGCCGGGCGGGACCGAAGACATAGGAGTAGATCTCGTAGCTGCTTCGCGGCTCCCGCTGGCAGATCTGGAACGAGAGCGGATAGACGGCGACGCCGGCGGGCGCCGTGACCGTGATCTCGTAGCGGCCGGGGGCGAGGAGCGCCGTGTCGAGGCGGATGCCGCCGGAGCGGCCGGCCGCCGCGCCGAGCGGCTTCTCGATGCCCATCCCGCGGAGCACGAGTTGTACGTCGCCTTTGGGAGGCGTGCCGGAGATCGCGTGGCAGACGTCGATCGTGTCGCCACGGCGAAAGAGGCCGCGGTTGTTCACGGTGAAGATCGAAAGGGCAGCCGTAGGCTCGTGCTCGGCGAGCCATGCATGGCCGAGCGTGCGACCGGCCAGCGGGCCATTCCCGGCCGCCACGATCCGGTGCAGGCCCGCGGCCTTCGGCAGCAGGCCGGCGAAAACACCGCCGTCGCCGGCCGACAATGTCGTCGCTACGGCGGGCCTCGCCTCGCCGGCAGCAGACGCGACGGGCTCCACCCGCACGGGCAGTTCGCGGCCGAGCGACGGGGCCTTGCCGGCAAGCGTTTTGATTCGGCAGCGCCACTCGGAGGCAGGCCTCGCCCACAGTCCCGCCGACTCGACGCTCCAGGCCGCCTGGCCGCCGGCGTCCCAGAGCA
>JBJTSM010000640.1:0-3033 GCA_046076685.1 Planctomycetia bacterium
ACGCGGCATCCCGCACCTCGGCCAGCGACAGCACCCCGTGCCGCAGCCAGGGCGAGAGCCGCGTGACGGCCCCCCCGACGTGGTTTCGCGTTCGCCCGTACTGCTCGGGGTCGATCCCGGCCAGCCTCTCGAGTGCCGGTCCGCGGCCGCCACGGGCCCAGACACCGACGGCGGCATCGATCTCCTCTTCGGTCGACCGGCCAGCCACGTCTGGAAAACGCCGGACCAGTCCGGCGGCGAGTTCGGCCCGCGGCAGACCCACGAGATCGGTGAGATCGAGCATGTGCGGTCTTGGACGGGTGAGAGCTGCCACCGGTTTCAACGACGAACCGAGGGAACTGTAGCCGGTGCGCTTTTTTTGCGCAGGCTTATGCCCGAAAACCGCGCGACGCCGGAGCGAACCTCCGCCACGTTGCCCCAGGCGAAAATTTTTCCATCCCGCAGGCCACCCCCCAAATCGCCTGTTTTCACAGATGAAAACGACTGGCGGGGAGTCCGGCGGCGGCGGGCCAACGCGACACACGCAACGTTTGGCGCGCCACTTGCATTGCTTCGCCGCCGTGCAGTTCACGGTGGCCAGGGTGTTGCCTGGCGCCCGACGAGGTCAACGCTGCGGAGGCGTCCCTCGTTGGATTTCGTTCCTTCTGGAGTCGCATGATGCGGTCTGTTTTTTCTTCCCCTCACAGTTTTCCTCGTAGGGAATTTCTCGGCGAACTGACAGTGGCTCGTCTGTCGGGGTGCCGCCGTCTTGCCCGCGGAGTCGGGCGTGTGCTTGTCGCGATCGCCCTGCTGGCTTCGCTGACCGTGGTGCTTCCCATCGGGGTGGCGGGTGCCCAGGAGGCGACGGCCGCCGCACCGACGGCTCCGGCAGTGCCGACCACCGAAGAGATGGTGCCGAAGCTCTGGATGGCGGCCGACACCGTCTGGGTGCTCGTCTGCGGCATGCTCGTCTTCTTCATGAACCTCGGATTCGGCTGCGTCGAAAGCGGCTTCGCGCGTTCGAAGAACTGCGTCAACATTCTCTCCAAGAATTTCGTGGTCTTCGCCGCCACGACCTTGGCCTACTATCTGTTCGGCTGGGATCTGATGTTCGGCGCCGGTGACGGCGGCTGGATCGGAAACTCCGGCACCTGGATGGTGGGCGGTGCCGACAACAGCCCAATGATCGGGGCGGATGCCGCGATCGGCGGCAAGTACCAGGGGGTCTACCCGTCGATCGCCTGGGCCACCGTCCCGCTCTGGGTGAAGTTCTTCTTTCAGTTGGTCTTTGCTGGCACTGCCGCGACGATCGTCTCGGGGGCCGTCGCCGAACGGATCAAGTATCACTCGTTCGTCATCTTCAGTTTCCTCATGGCGCTCGTGATCTACCCGGTCACCGGCCACTGGGTGTGGGGCTACGGGTATCTTGCCGCCAACTGGAATTTCTGGGACTTCGCGGGCTGCACCGCGGTGCACTCGGTGGGCGGCTGGGCGGCCCTGACCGGGGCGATCATCCTCGGTCCCCGCATCGGAAAATATGCGGCCGACGGCCGGGTGCTCGCCCTGCCGGGTCACAACATGATGGCCGCGTTCATCGGCTGCCTCGTGCTCTGGTTCGGCTGGTTCGGCTTCAACCCGGGCAGCACCTTCGGCGTGGCCGCCGACGGCGGTGCCCTGGCCGCCCAGGTGGCGGTGAACACGAACCTCGCGGCGGCGGCCGCCACGTTGTCGGCCACGCTCACGGCCTGGCTGCTCCTCGGCAAGCCCGACATCGGCATGACGCTCAACGGCTGCCTCGCAGGGCTCGTCGGCATCACGGCCTCGGCCGCCTTCACCAACGCCACCTGCTCGCTGCTCATCGGCGCGATCGCCGGCGTGCTCGTGGTGTTCTCGGTGCTGTTCTTCGACCGGATCAGGGTGGACGACCCCGTCGGCGCGACGAGCGTGCACCTCGTGTGCGGCATCTTCGGCACGCTCTGCGTGGGCCTCTTCACCACGACCGACCTGTCGACGACCCAGGCGATCGGACCCTACGGCGTGGCGGCGGTCGGCGGCCCGAACGCGGGCCTGTTCTTCGGCGGCGGCACGAAGCAGCTGATCGCCCAACTCGTCGGCGTGCTCGCCGTCGGGGCCTACGTGGTGCCCGTGTCGGCCATCTGCTGGCTGATCATCAAGGCGGTCGTCGGCCTGCGGGTTTCCCCGCACGAAGAGGTCGAAGGCCTCGACATCGGTGAGCACGGCAACGAGGCCTACCACGGCTTCGTGCTGGTCCGCACCGAGTAACGTCCAGAAGGATGCCCCAACGGCTTGGGTGGGCACTCCGCCTAGCTCACCCAGGCCGGGGCATTCTGGCTTTATGCCCGCGGGGACCATCCATGGCCCCCGCGGGCTTGGGCGGCTACGAGGCAGACCAAGGTTCCCTAGAGCCGCCGCGGCCTGTGCGGTGATGGGGATTGGGGTACCATGGGGCTCACCCAGGCGGAGTCGATTCCATGAAACTCATCATCGCGATCATCCAGCCCAACAAGCTGGAGAGCGTGAAGCAGGCCCTTTCCGAAGTGGAAGTCTTCCGGCTCACAGTCCTCGACGTGCAGGGCTTCGGCCGGCAACGCGGCCACGCGGAGACCTACCGCGGTCACGAGATCGCCGTGAACCTGCTCCGCAAGGTGCAGCTCCAGATCGCCGTCAACGACAACTTCGTCGAGCCCACCATCGCCGCCATCGTGAAGGGCGGCCGCTCCGGCGAACGCGGCGAAATCGGCGATGGCAAGATCTTCGTGCTGCCGATGGATGAGTGCGTCCGCATCCGCACCGGCGAACGGGGCAGCGACGCGATCTAGCCGCAGCTGCGATCCGAGTTCAAGCCCGTTGCGGGTGGATGCGGGGCTGGGGGCCGAGGGCGACGCGGTTGATCGCGGCGATCGTGAAGGGGGGGCGGTCGGGCGACCACGGCGAGATCGGCGACGGCAAGATCTTCGTGTTGCCGATGGACGAGTGCGTTCGCATCCGCACGGGCGAACGCGGCGGCGAGGCGATCTGATCGTGGGGCGGCCG
>JBJTSM010000641.1:0-2545 GCA_046076685.1 Planctomycetia bacterium
GGATCGCCCGCCTTGATCGCGGCGCGGCAGGCCAGGCCGTGCAGCACCTCGTCGACGAGCACGCCGGCATCGCCACCGGCCGCCACGGCCGAGAGCCGGTCGAGCACCTCGCGGACGATCTCGGCGGCCGGCGTGTTGCCCGCCAGCACGGGCTTGCTCGTGACGATCACGGTCGAGCCGCCGAACGGCTCGACCCGCATGCCGGCCCGATCGAGCGCCTCGGCATGTTCCGTGACGAGTTCGAGTTCGGCCGCGGCCAGATCGACCTTCTCCGGAATGAGCAGCGGCTGCACCTCCAGGCTGCCGCCCGCCACCGACGCCTTCAGCCGCTCGTAGAGCACCCGTTCGTGCAGGGCGTGTTGATCGATCACCTCGATCCCATCCCCGCACTCGACCACGATGTAGCGGTTGTGCATCTGCACGGCCCGCTCCCGGGATTCCTGCGCCGCTCCAAGAGCCGCCGTCCCCGCACCGGGAAAGCCGCCGTCAGACGGATCATGCGGGGTCCGCTCCGCCCGCTCCCACAGGGGCGTCTGCTGTTCCCACGGGGCCGCCGGCCCCGTGGGAGCCGGGGCAGGGGGGATGGCCTGTCGCTGCGGCTGACCGAACCAGGGCGCGACCGCGGCCGCCGGCGACCGCTGCGATCCCGTGACGGCGGCCGGCCAGCCGCCATCGGACACGTCGCCGGGCGACGCCGCGGACGGGGCCTTGAGCCGCGTCCCCATGTCGTGCTGGAGAAACGCCGTGCGGAGCGCGGCGAGCACGAGACGATACAGCCTGGCCGGCTCGCGGAAGCGGACCTCGATCTTGGCGGGATGCACGTTCACGTCGACCGTGTCCGCCGGCACGTCGAACCTCAAAAACACGATCGGCTGCCGCCCGGTGAGAAGCAAGCCCCGGTATCCCTCCTGCACGGCGTGCAGGATCGAGCGATCGCGGAAGGGGCGACCGGCTACGAACAGATACTGCAGTCGCGTCCCGGCCATGTCGTCTTCCGGCCGGCCGACGAGGCCACGCAGGGAGATGTCACCGTCGTCCGCAGACACGTCGATCAGCCGGTCGGCGAGGCTCGCGCCGAAGAGCCCGCCGATCCGATCCCGCCACTCGGTCACGGCGGGCAGGTCGTGCACCCGGCGGCCATTGTGCGACAGCGAGAGCGCCACGCCCGGATGGGCCAGGGCGGTGCGGACGAACGCCTCCGATGAATGCGACCATTCCGTCTGCGGCGCCCGCAGAAACGCCCGCCTGGCCGGCACGTTGCCGAACAGCTGGTGCACCTCGACGGTCGTGCCGAGGCCGCCCCCTTCGGGCACCACCTCGCCCACGCGGCCGCCATCGACCGTGAGGCTCGCGGCACTGCCCTGGGGGGTGCGCGACCGGATCACGAGCCGGGCGACCTCCCCGATGCTGGCGAGGGCTTCGCCGCGGAAGCCGAGCGTCTGGATCCGCTCGAGATCCTCGGCCACCCGCAATTTGCTCGTGGCATGGGCGGTTACCGCGAGCGGCAGGTCCTCCGCCTCGATGCCGCCGCCGTCGTCCACCACGCGGACAAGCGCGATGCCTCCCTGCTCGATGGCGACGTCCGCCCGCGTCGGGGAGGCGTCGAGCGCGTTTTCGAGCAGTTCCTTGACGACGCTGGCGGGGCGTTCGACCACCTCGCCCGCGGCGATGCGGTTGACCACCGCCATCGGCAGCTTCTGAATTCTCGCCATACTAGCGTCGCCGCCTCCGCCTCGTTCCGTCAGGGCAGCTGATACTCCTTGATTTTGCGGTAGAGCGTCCGCTCGCCGATGCCGAGCATCTCGGCCGCCTGCTCGCGGTTGCCTCCGGTCAGCTTCAGCGTTTCCGTGATCAGGATTCGCTCCACCTCCTCGAGCGGACGGCCGACGAGCGTCGCCAGGCCCGGATCCAGGCCGCCGGCCGCCGCCGCGCCAGTCGGCTCCGCCGGCCCGGTCGCCGTCTCAGGCGCGAACTCGAGCGGCAGATCGTCCACGTCGAGCAGTTCGTCGCAGTCGACGACGACCATGCTCTCGATCACGTTGCGCAGCTGCCGCACGTTGCCCGGCCAGTCGTACGAGCCCAGCTTCACGCGGGCGGCCAGCGACATGCCCTTGATCGACTTGCCGTGCCGCTTGGCGAACTGGCGGATGAAATGCTCGATGAGCAGCGGAATGTCGGCGGCCCGCTCCTTGAGCGTCGGGATGGAGATGGTGACGACCTTGAGCCGGTGGTAGAGGTCGCTGCGAAACGCGCCGGCGGCGATCGCATCCTCGAGGTTCCGGTTCGTGGCCGAGAGGATCCGCACGTTCACCCGCAGCGGCGTGTTGGAGCCGACCCGCGTGATCTCACCGGACTCGAGCACCCGCAGGAGTTTGATCTGGGTCGGCATCGGCATGTCGCCGACCTCGTCGAGGAACAGCGTGCCGCCGTTGGCATACTCGAACTTGCCGACGCGGTCCGCGGAGGCGTCGGTGAAGGCACCCCGAACGTGGCCGAAGAGCTCGCTCTCCAGGATGTTCTCGCTGAGAGCCGCGCAGTTGAGGGC
>JBJTSM010000642.1:0-5832 GCA_046076685.1 Planctomycetia bacterium
CCGCGGTCGAGGCGGGGCTAGTTCACCTCTTCCCACGCGTCGCTCTCGCGCGACAGCAGCAACAGCGAGCCGTTCGTCCCCACGTCGGTGACCAGCAGCGCCGAGAAGTCGAGCCGCTGCCGCCGGGCGTGCTCCTCGAGCGCCGCCCGCAGATCGTCCTTCCGCTCCCAGAACAGGTCGAAGCCGCTCTCCTCGATCTGCGAGATCGAGAACCGCACGCCGTGCTCGGTGAACTCCTTGCAGTCCTCGCCGATCACCTCCGCTGGCCTGCTCGACCGGAGGGCCGAGCCGATCTCGAAGAACTCGCGGGCGTAGTGGTCGAGGTCCACGGTGCAGATGGTCCGCAGCCAGGCCAGGATCTCACGGTCGGTGTCGGTGGTGGTCGGCGACCGCAGAAACAGCGTGTCGGAGATGATGCCCGAGGCCATGCACAAAGCGATTCCCGGCCGCGGCATGATCCCCGCGGCGCGGAACTGCCGGGCGACGAGCGTGCAGGTCGAGCCCACCGGCTCGTTGATGAACCGGATCGGCTGGGTCGACTTGAGGCCGCCGCCGAGCCGATGATGATCGAGCACCTCGACGATCTCCGCGTCCTCCGCCCCGCTCACCGCCTGGCCGAGTTCGTTGTGGTCGACGAGCACGAGCCGCGGCTTCGGGGGATTGATGAGGTCCGACTTGAACGACAACCCCACGAGCTCCCCATCGTCCGACACCACCGGGAAGACCGGCTGCGGCGACCGCTCCACGATGCCGCGGGCCTCGACGACGCTCGCCTTGCCCGGCACCGTGACGAACTCCGTGTCCACCACCGGGTCGATGAACTGCGACGACTTGATCCGCAGTGCCGTGTTGAGCGTGTCGAACGGGCTCAGGATCACCGACACGTTGCGGATCTTGGCCAGCTCGACGAGCCCCGCGGAGAGCGAGAAGCCGCCGGTGATCACGAGGGCCCGCACGCCGTGCTCGATCGCCGGCAGCTGGATCGTGGGGCGGTCGCCGCAGACGACGATCAGCCGCTCGGCCGGAAACTTGTGCATCCGGTCGGTGAACCCCTCCGCGCTCATCGCGCCCACCATCACGAGCAGTTGATCCCGCTGCTGCGGGTCGAGCACGTGCTGGAACCTGCCGCCGAGCACGTCGTGGATCTTCTGGAGGCAGGTCGTCACCGTCCGCAGCTTGAGCGGATCGCCCTCGTCCTTGAAGAACAGGTCCATGAGATGCAGCACCGAGAGCACGCCCACCACGCGGCGGCGCTGGTCGACGACGGGGATCGCCCGCAGGTCGGCCGCCTGCATCCGCTGGTAGGCGTCGTGGAACGAGTCGCCGAAGGCGGCGGTCACGATCTCGCGCCGGCAGAGGTCTTCGGCGGAAGGCCGCACGTCCATCACGATCCGCGGGGCGGCGAGGCCGGCCCGCGTGAGCACGTATTCGGTCCGCTTGTTCGGCGGCCCGCAGCAGGCGGCCACGGCGTCGGGCCGCGTGGTCTGCTGCAACAGATCGGCGTAGGCGATGGCCGAACAGATGGCGTCGGTGTCCGGATTGCGATGCCCGAAGACGAGGGTGCTCATGGTGAATGGATCAGGTCGGGGCCGGGGAGACTCGAACGCATCGCAAGGATAAGCCATGCCCGGCGGCGTGCGAAGCGGGCGACGCCGGGGCGTGGGTCAGGCTGCCGAGCGCAGACGGTGGGGCAGCCGCTGCCGCGGCCCGGCCGCCCCCAGCACGGCGTAGAGCGAATCGCTCAACGGCGACCGGTCGAAGAACCCCATGCGGACCACCGCCAGACCGGCGGTCCGCGCCATCGCCGCCAGCGTCTCGGCGGTGAAGTAGTTGACGTGATCGGGCCAGCGGAAGCCGCACCAGCGGCGGCCCCGCAGGAGACGGCCGACGCAGTCGTAGTTCGGCACCTTGACGATGATGCGGCCGTCGCCCGCGAGACGGTCGCGGCACCGGCGCAACAGCGTCAAGGGCTCGATCTCATGTTCAAGGATGCAGGAAAGCACGATCAGCCGCACGCTCTCCGGCTCGAGCTCCGCCAGCCCGTCGATGCCGGTCGCGTGGATGCAACGGCCTCCCCTTTTGGTCAGCGTCCGGCCCGCGACGCCGGCGAGGTGCGTCGAGATCTCGATGCCGATCGGCTCGATGCGGTCGGCCACCGCGGCCGGAACGCCGGCGACGACCCGCTCGATCAGCGTGCCCTCGGCGCAGCCGACGTCGACCAGCCTGATCGCCCCGGACCCGAACGAACCTGCGATGCTCCGCCCCATGACGGCCACCTTGTCACGCTTGAGCACGCGGCGGCGAAAGCTCTTCATCGCCTCGCTCAGGGCATGCACGGCGGGCTCGGCCCGCTGCCGGCGTCTGCTCTCGGCCTCGTGGGTCACCTCCCAGGCGAACGTATCCCGGAAGAGCGACTGCGCCGGCGGATTGGCGAGGTAGACGAATCCCGTGTCGAGGCAGCGGCGCAGGCTCCACGGAAAGGGCGCGTAGGCAAGCTGCTGCGACCGCGATGAGCGTTCGAGCAGGGGACAGCTTCGCAGGGCTTGTTTCATCGGATGGCTCCTCCTGCCACGTGGACCGGCCGCACCGGCCGTGGGCCTGCGCGAGCAACGCCGCTTGGGCGGACAGAGGTTGTGTCGGCACGATCCGCGGCGTTTCCACAGACTTCCCGACCGGATTCATCGCCGACCGCGACACCGGATCACGCCATCCCCCCCACCCTGCCCGCTCACTGGCGGCGGGCCGACCAGACACGAGCCACCGCCGGGCGGCTCATTTCGCCTGCGGTGCGCCGGCCGGCTGCTTGCCGCCGTCCCAGAGCCCGACGCCGACCAGATACCAGCCGTCGGGCGTGGACTGCATGCCGAGGCCGGTGACGCCGAAATAGTGGCGGATCTGCTCGAATTCGGGCAGCGAGCTGCCGTCCACTTTCTGCTGCCGCTGCCCCGCGGCGGCCGGCTGCCGCGATTTGTCGCCGGCCTGGCCGTCGCCTTCGAGCATCCTCCGAAGCATCGTGCCGGCGAGGCTCTTGCTTTCGCGCAGCCGTCCGGCGCGGAGGAGTTCATAGGCCGGTCTGATCAGCTTTTCCGTCCGATTGAACGAGCTCAACGACCGCTCGCCGCCCAGCAGCTGTTTCAGTTCGGCAGCCACGGTGGCGTAGCTCGCATCCTCGGCGATCGGCGCTGCCTGTGGTTTGGCCAACGCCCGCTCGAGCATGTCGCGGTGCGACGCGAGCAACACGTGCCCGTTGGCGACGGCCACCGACAGGTTCGGCCAGACCGAGTCGTCCTCCTTGCGTTCGCGCTGCCGGTTCCGGCGGCGTGCGGCCGCATCGTCGCCTCAGTCGTCGGCGGCCGCGCCGGCTGCGTTTGCCACGGCGCGGGCGGGCTTCACGGTCTCCCAGATCACGTGCTCTCCGGCCGTCACGGTCCGCACGTTCTCCTCGCTGGTCATGCCCTTGCCGACCACCGCCGCCACGGCCGCCGGATCGCGGGCCTCGATCGCGATCAGCGTCCGCTCGCAGTCGGCGTCGACGGGCGACACGTGGTCGCTGGCGATCGCACACCGGCGGCCGAGATGCTTGATCAATCCGCCGCGGACGTCGATCTGCGGGCCATCCGGATCCTCCTGGAGGCTGGCGATGACGTCCTCGAACACGCCCGCCTCGCCGACCACGTCGTCCACCAGCGGCTGCATCGAGTCGAACGCGGTGGCGATGTCCCATTCGAACGACGTCCACGACGCCGCGCCGCCGGGCACCCACGCCGCCGGGGAGAGATCGCCGACATTGGGAAAGCAGAGCATGCGGGCCGCCTTCTGGAAGCGGTCGGGGCCGTCGGCCGACCGGCCGTTCTGTGCCGGGGCATGGATCAGGGTGTTGTGCCGCAGATCGACGTTGCCCTCGCCGAAGAACAGGCAGCCGCCGGCCCCGTTCACCGCGTCGAATCCCTGCCGCTTGAAGATGGCGACGTAGTCGGGGCCCTTCTTGCCTTTCTTCGGTGGATAGGTCCGCCGGTCGGCGGCGAGGTAGGCCAACGGGTCGACGAACCATCGCAGCGTCGGCGCGGACGCAGGCACGCCGACGGCGCACCGTTCCGCCACCTTCGCGAAGGACGGCAGCGTCGCCAGCGTTCCAGCCCGGCCGCCCCCCGCCGCGTCGCCCCCGGCGCCCTGGCCGACCGGGCCACCCGGGCCACTCTGGCCCACCGAAGCGGCCAGCGCGGTCACGG
The DNA here is from genome assembly GCA_046076685.1 of Planctomycetia bacterium. Classification (GTDB taxonomy): domain Bacteria; phylum Planctomycetota; class Planctomycetia; order Pirellulales; family UBA1268; genus CAMCQY01. Next base: position 4,230 of record JBJTSM010000642.1, read on the forward strand.
CGTCGAGCCGATCGCCCACCACCACGGCCGCCGGCATCACGGCCACGGCGAACTGCCGCGGCGCGGCGTCACCCGTCGCGGCCCCCCCCGTGGCGGCAGCCGCCGGCGGAACCTCGAAGGCCTTGATCGCGGGGGGCGAGGCGAGCGGCTTGCCGCCCTTGGCGGCCACCCGCGCACAGACGGCCTCCACGACGGCCTTGACCTGCTGCTCGCGGCCCGAGGCGTCGATCAGCACGGCCGTCGTCAGCCGCCCGTCTGCCTGCTCGATCGCACAGAGGCAGATCTCGCCGCCGGCAATCTGGTCGACCTCCTGCAGCGTGATTTCCAGCGTGCCCCGCAGTGGATCCGCGGAGGCTTTTCCCTGCTGACGCAGGCCGTCCAGAAAAGTGCTCATCAGCGGATCGTAGACGAGCCCGCCGAGCGCCGACCGCTCGAACCGTTTCTTGAGGGCCTGCGGATCAGCCGCGCTCACCCACACCCGGGTGGAGGCCGGCAACAGCCGCTCGCTCGGCGGAAACGCGGCCGCCTCGCCCCTGCCCGGCGTCAGCCATCCCGCGATCAACGCGGCGACGATCACCCCGCTCGAGCTCCATCCACCGCACCGCCCGCTGCCTGCCGCCATGCCAGCCTCCCTGATAGTGATCGCATGCGCCGCTTCGTGCCGCGACGTCACGTGCCGCGGCGGGCCTTCTTCACGGCCTTCTCGCCACTTTCTTCGTGGCTTTCTTCGCGACTTTTTTCGTGGCTTTTTTCGTGCCCTTCACCGCGGCCACTTTCTTCACCTGCTTCTGGCCGGCGGCCTTCGCGGCCGCGGGCTTCTTGGCGACGGGCTTCGTGGCCGCTTTCTTCTTCGCGACCTTGCGTCCACCGCGTGCCTTGGCCGCGTTCTTCACCGCCGCCTTCCCGCGGCTGCTCCGCGCCGGGCGGCCTTTCCGCCGTGCCTGCAGCGCATCGGCCACTTCGTCGAGAAACTCGTGGGCCTGCGCCGTGAGGTCGGCCGCCGACATCGGCTCCACTTCGTCGATGATGAAGAGCGACAGTTCCCCCTTCAGCTGCGCCGTCGCCAGCGCCTGGTATTCGTCGAGCGACAGGTCGATGTGGTCGTCGTCCTCGCTCGTGAGAAACTCGAAGCCCACCCGGGCCTTGGGATCCCAGCCGTCCACATGAAACTCGACGCCATACTCGCGGAAGAGCACGTTCCGCTCGATGCGATACCCCCTCGCCTTGAACAGGCGGGCCAGCAGGTCGCAGCCCTGCGTTTCGGAGAGGAACTCGGACATGGGGACTCGCTTTCTGAAGAGGAACGCCCTTGCGGACCCGCACACGCGCCGCCGCCGGAAACACCGGTTTTCGCAGACCGTCGGCCAGCTCGTCAAATCCCGTGCCCGCGCCTGCCGGCATGGTGGCGGCGGAAGAGTTGCGGCAGGCCGGCAGCCGAACATGCCGCCGCCACACCCGGGTGGCCGCAACCGTCAAATGACACACCCCCGGGGTGCGGACTATGATTTTCCCGTGGCCATCCCGGCATCACCCCCGGCGAAAGGAGTCTTTCGATGTTCGAATGCCAGGCGACGAGGCCGGGCCAGCGGGCCCTGCTCTGCGG
>JBJTSM010000643.1:0-2660 GCA_046076685.1 Planctomycetia bacterium
GCTGGCCGTGCCGACGGTGCTGCTCGCGCTCGCGTATTCGTCGGCCACGCCGGAGAGCCGGATCGCGAGCTTCGCCTGGTTCGCCACGTGGGCCGCCTGCTGGATCGCCCACTCGACGCTCACGACCGCCGACATGGTGGCCGCCCTGCGGCGGGCCGAGGCGGGCGACACGGCTGCGGCCGGCGATCGGCCGGGGCGTCCCGGCTCCTGGGCGGAAGACCCGTTCGATGATCTTCAGAAGCAACCCTCGCACCCGCGGCGGGCGGCGGCATCCGCCCCCGCGCCGCGGCCCCGATTTCGCTGGCTCGCCAAGGCTGCGGGCATGGACGAGACGATCGACCGCTGGGCCTGGCTTTCCCCGTATCATGCGCTGGGCGTGGTGCAGGCCTGGATCTTCGGCACCGAGACGCGGCCGCAGGCCGTCGTGCCGTCGCTCGTGTCGCTCGCCGTCGTGTCGATCATCGCCGTGATCGTGCTGTTCAACCGGATCGACGCGCCGACCCGCGTCTGACGCCTCGTGGCCGACCTCCCGCGCTTCGTCTTGCCTCCCCCGTCGCCTCCCCCTCCTCCGCCGTCGCCGCCATGCTCAGCCTCACGCACGTGACGAAGGTCTTCGGCTCGGTGATGGGCGTCAACGACGTGACGGTCGAACTGGGGCCCGGCGCGCACGGGCTCCTAGGGCCCAATGGCGCCGGCAAGACGACGCTCCTCGGGCTCGTCACCGGCCAGTTGCGGCCCACCATGGGGCAGGTGCGGGTGTTCGGTGAGCGGCCGTTCGCGAATCCGCGGGTGCTGCGGCGGATCGGCTTCTGTCCCGCGTCGGACCTCACCGAACGGCGGGCGACGCCGCGCGAGTGGGTGCGGTATCTCATGCGGCTGTCCGGGTTTCGCCCGCCCGACGCCGCCGCTCGGGCGGATAGCGCGCTCGACCGCGTCGGGCTCGGCGAGGCCATCGACCGGCCGCTCTCCACGCTCTCCAAGGGAATGCGGCAGCGGGCCAAGCTCGCAGGCGCGATGGCGCACGATCCGGACCTGCTCGTGCTTGACGAACCCTTCGACGGCCTCGACCCGGTCGCGCGGCACGATCTCGTGAACCTCGTGCGGCATTGGGCGGTGTCGTTCCCCTCCTCAACGGAGCGGCCGCGGACGCTCATCGTGGCCAGCCATCTGCTGCACGAGGTCGAAGCGTTGCACGCCGGACTGGCGGTCATCCTCGGCGGCAGGCTCGTGGCCAGCGGCACGGCCGGCGAGATCCGCGAGATGGTGGACGCGATGCCGTCGGAGGTCCGCATCCGCTGCGACGCGCCCAGGCGGCTGGCGGAAACGGTCTGCGGCACGGCCGGCGCGGAGAGCCTGCGGTTCGAGGGAGACGATCTGCTCGTCGTCGCCACCCGGCAGCCGCGGGAGCTGGCCGAGCGGATCGCGCGGGCGGCGGTCGAGGAGCGGCTCGCCATCGGCGAGGTGTCGGCCGGCGACCGATCGCTCGAGGGTATTTTCGGCCGCCTCGTGCGGCTCCATCGCGGGGTCGGATCATGACCGCTTCGCACGAGACGAAAGATACCGTGCCGTTTCGACAGGCCGTGGTCGGCCCCACGCTCGCCGTCGCCGCCTTCCAAATGCAGCGGCTCTTCTCCCGGCAGCGGCTGCTGCTGGCGGGCCTGGGCGTGATCTTTCCCGCGGCCGTCATGCTGGCGGTGCGGCGGACCGTGCCCGAGGGGCTCGACCGCGACCTCGCCGTCACCATGATCTACGCGCTCGTGCCCGAGGCGGTCTGCATGCTCGGCCTGCTCGTCACGATGTGCCCCGCGGTGGCCGATGAACTCGAACGAGGCACCTGGATCCACGTCGCCACCCGGCCGAGCGGCCGCCGATCCCTGCTCATCGGCACCTACCTGGCCGCCGTGGCCTGGACGAGCACGGTGGCCATCCTCGCGGCGGCTCTCGCGGTGGCCGTGTCGCGTGTCGAGCGTCCCCTGCCCCTCGTCGGCATGCTTGCGGCGCTCGTGGTGCTGTCCACGCTCGGTCGGGCCGCGCTCTTCACGCTGCCGGCCGTGATCCTGCCGAAGCGGGCGCTCGTGGCGAGCGTGGCCGTGGCGCTGGTGGTCGAGTATCTTGCCGGCTTCATCCCGGCCGTCGTGAACCAGGCGACGGTGAGCCTGCGGCTGCGGAGCCTGCTGGTGGCGTGGATGGGCTGGCGGCAGAAACTGCCGGTGGAGATGCAATTGCTCGTCGATCCACAGCCCGCCTGGGTGCAGATCGTGTCGATCGGCGTGCTGGCCACGGTGCTGCTCGTCGCCGCGGTGAAGATCCTCGACTTCCGCCAGTTTCCCCCCAGCGTCGAGATATAGAACCACCTCATGATAGATGTCATCGATCTCGTGAAGCACTATCGGGCCAGCGACGGCAGCGTCGTGAGGGCCGTGGACGGCATTTCGCTGGCGGTGAAGCCGGGCGAGATCGTCGGCCTGCTCGGCGCCAATGGCGCCGGCAAGACCACCACGCTGCGGGTGCTCGCGACCCTGCTCAAGCCCACGGCCGGCACGGCCCGCGTGGGCGGGTGCGACGTGCTGGCCGATCCGCTCGGGGCGCGGCGGAAACTGGGCTACGTGTCGGCGACGACGGGCGTGCCCGACCGGCTCTCGGCCCATGAGATCCTGCGG
>JBJTSM010000644.1:0-2050 GCA_046076685.1 Planctomycetia bacterium
CTGGCTCGTCGTGGCCGGCGGCAGCGTGATCGCCTGCGACGAACAGGGCCGCGTGCGCTGGGTGCGGCGGAATCCGTGGGTGCCGCCTGCGGTCGATGCGTTTTGGATGCTCGTGGCCCAGGGGCCGCCGCTCGTGCACGACGGCCGCGTGCATGTCGTGCAGCCGGGCGTGCCGGGAGTCGTCGCGCTCGACGCGGCGAGCGGCCGCGTGCTCTGGCGGCTTGCCGACCCGGCGGTGACCCGCCTCCGCGGGATCGTGCAGGGCCGGCTCATCGTGGAGCGGATCGGCACGACCGTGTCGACGTCGGCCGTGCCGGCGGGCGAGACGGGAGACCTCGTGGCGGTCGACGCGGCGACGGGCGGCCGCGGCTGGCGGTTCGGCCCCGCCGACCTGCTCGACGCGAGTCTCGCGACCGACGATGCCCTGCTCGCGGCGGTGCGGCAGCCGGTCGTGGGCAAGACCACCCGCCTGGCGGCGGTCGTGCGGATCGATCCGGCGACGGGCCACGAAACAGACCGCTGGCCGCTCGCGGCCTGCGAGGATCCCGAGCCCTTCCTGGGGCCGCTCGTGCCCACGGCCGCGGGGCTCCGCGTCTTCAGCGGCCGCGGCGCCGCCGACGCCACCCGCGACCTCATGCTCCTCGCGCCGTGACCCCCGCCATGTCACGGTGACCTTCTGCCCCTCTGCCGAGAAGCCCGTGGCGCAACCGCCCGCATCAGCGATCGGTCGGGGTGTCCCCGGCGGGTGGCAACTGTTCCAGGTCGAGCAGATCTTTGGGTCGGCCTGCCGCCTGCTTCAGCTTGCGCAGCCACTCAAGGGACGCAAAGCGAATGCCGTCGAGGTCTACACCCGTCTCCCAGACGGCGGTCACCGGCACGGAGGGATAGCCGGGAACGTAATCGAAGAGGTCGAGGAAACCCGCCCTCGTGCAGAGCATCATCAGTCGCTCCGCACGGATAAACGCCTCCGTGACCGGATGGGTGCGTTCGATCCCGGTCGCCGGGTCGATTTCATTGCCGATGTATTCCGCGGCGAGCTCCTCGAGTGCCTCGAGCAGGCTCGCCTCTGCGGCTGGAGAGCGGATCCACAGCACGTCGGTGTCTTCGGTGCCGCGAATGAAGCCATGGAAATTGACGGCATGGCCGCCCACCACGACGAATGGCACGCCATGCCGCGTGAGCACGTCGAAGAGATCAAAGTCAGGCGTCATGGCCATCCATCCCGGCTTTCCGGCCGAATGCGCGAGCCGCGAAGTTGCGACGCCGAAAATGAGCGAGCCCGGCGGGGCTGCGTTCCAAGAGCTCCTTCGACTGCGCCAAGAGTCGCCGCATGGCCGCGAGCCGCTGCGCGGGGCTCATCGCGAGGGCGCGGGCCCGCCGCACCCGATCGCGGGCAGAAAGACTGTCGGAGGGATCGATCGACTCGGTGATCATCACCACAGTCTATCCATCCGTTTGGGAAATCAGGGACGGGAGCGGATTTCGGCCGGATTCCCTTCGCTTGCGCGGCGGGCTTATAAGCAGCGGGATTCCGAGCAACCTGGCCCGGCCGTAACCATGTGGCCGGAAAAGTCATCACAATGACAGCATGTCTTCTTCTCCCCCCCTGCTCCGGTGCCGATTCGTCCTTTTTGCGGCGGCCGCGCTCGTCTGCGGCCGGCCGTGCCCCGCCGCGCCCGCGGCCGACCCGGCCGGCGACGACTGGGAGATCACCGCCGAAAGTGAGGCGGCGATCGATCGCGGCCTCCGGTGGCTCGCCGCCAACCAGGGCCCCGAGGGCAACTGGGGCTCGAACGATCTCGGCCTCGTGGCCGTGGGCGGGCTCGCCTTCCTCTCCGCCGGCCACATGCCAGGGATCGGCGAGCACGGCGAGGCCTGCAAGCGCGCCCTCGACTACGTCGTCAGAAATGCCAAGCCCAGCGGCCTGCTCAACATCGCCGGGCCGCAGCGCGACATGTACAACCACGGCCTCGCCACGTTCGTCCTCGGCCAGGCCTACGGGATGACCGGCGACGCCCGCATCGGCAAGGCGCTCGACCGCGCCCTCAAG
>JBJTSM010000645.1:0-3152 GCA_046076685.1 Planctomycetia bacterium
GGCAAAGGCCTTGACCACGCGGATCCCGGGGATCGTGTCGGCCAGTACGCTGTTCATGTCGGCCCAGGCGACGCTCGCCCTGCCGAATCCCCGGCGCAGCCCGAGCCGCACCGCGTAGACCAGCCACACGACGAGCGGAAACGGCGCCAAGGTCATCAGGGCCAGCCAGGGGTTGATCCAGAGCAGCACCACGGCCGTCAGCACGACGAGCATCGTGTCGGAGGCGAACTCGATCACGTTGAGCGACAGGAAGAGGTTGATGCGGTCGGTGTCGTTACCGACGCGTGACATCAGGTCGCCGGTCCGTTTTCCCGAGAAGAAGTCGAGCGAGAGCGCCTGCATGTGGGCATAGGTCTGCACCCGCAGGTCGGCCGCGATCCGCTCGCTCACCCACGCCAGCGTCCAGGAGCGGGCCCACGACAAGAGCCAGGCGGCGACGGCCGCGAGGGCCAGTCCGCCCAGATACCACCAGACGTGCGCGAAGGGGATCGGCGCGCCGGCCTGTCTGGGGATGAGCACCTGGTCGACGAGCGGCATCGTGAGGTAAGGCGGCACGAGCGCCGCGACGGTGCTCGCCAGCGTGAGGAAGACGCCGAGGATCGCCATTCGGGCATGAGGGCGGGCGAAGGCCAGCACGCGGACAAGCGCCTTCCACGAGGTGCCCGCGCCGCCGGCCAGGGCGGGCTCGTCGTCCTCGAGCGACTTGCCGCCCGATGGAGCGGTCGGCGAAGCCGCTTCCTCGATCTCGGAGGGAGCGGCGGCGCCGCTCCGCGCCTGGGCCGCCTGCCCGTGGACGCGGGTGTCGAAGGCGTCTTCGAGGGCATGCACGCTCTTGGCGCGAGCCGGCGTGAAGAGCCAGCGGGCCACCACGCGGCCCTGCTGCGACAGTTCGATGCGGCCCACGGCCGAACGCAGGTGCACGTCGATCGCGCTCGTGGGATCGAGCGGCCATGCCCGGACGCCGCCGGCCGAGGGCGGTTCACCATCGGCCGAGGCGGGGGCGTCGGCGATCACGCGGCGGTCGGTGAGCAGGATCTGGCCATCCGTGAACTGCAGATGGGCATCAAGGTCGAATCGGCAGGACGCCACCACCTTCTCGCCCGGCTCGAGGGCAAACCGGTCCATCGCCGGGCTGCCTTCCGAGGTGGAGGCGGGGCCGGAGGCGGCTTTCTTCGTCGGGGCGGGGAGGGAGGCAGGCATGGGGAACCGCTGGGAAAACCGTGATGGAGGAAAAATCGACCGGCCGGAAGCCCAAGGCTAAATGGTGCGGATAATACGGGATAGGGGGCGCAAAGGCCCCTTATTTTCTGCGGAAAAGGCCGCTCCGAAGCAGACTGGTGGGGCCTTTTCCAGGATTCAACAGAATCTTGCGTGGCTTGCCGAACATCCCTAAATTAACGTGGAATTTCGTATCCGTGTGAACGCTGGCGGCAGCAGGGCCTCCGCCGGCCAACCGTGAAAAAAATACCATCCCGCCGGTCATCGGCTCGCTGTTTCGCTCGGCGAGTTGTCATCCCTTCAATGAACGCTTCGCCGACCGAAGTTCGGGAGCCGATGCGTGGCCCCTCGCCTCGGGCCCATTTTGCGACACGGCCGCGGGTGGCGCGGAAATCGCCGGGCTTTCGGCACGCGACGTGCATGCCTTCAGTTTTTTTGAAAAAGGTTTCGCACTCGTTGCACGAGAGCGTAGACTTTTCTCCACGTCGTGCGAAGGTGGTCGATGGCTGGCACAGCCGCTCGCCCATCGGATCACGACGGCCCGCCGGTCGGCGTGCAGCCGGTCGGCAGGCTGGTTGGATTCATGGTGCTGCGAGGAACGGGAACCGCAAGCGAACGCGCGTCCGTGTGGCGTGCGGCGGTGGCATCCGGCCTCGTGGCTTGGGACATCAGCCATTCCATGGCCACTTCGGCCTGTCGGTTGTTGGTAGGGAAACCTTCTCCCCGGTTGTTCACAAGCCTGCCTGCGAACTTCGTGTTCGCCAGAGGCACTTCTCCCGCGGCCCCGGACTGCTGGCCGCCCTGATGCCGTGCGACCTCTCGTTCGCGCGGACGTCGCCGCATGAACGGCGACCCGCAAGCCATCCGACCGTCGGGGCGACGCGCCCTTTCGGTTGCACCGTGATACGTGCCCGCTCTGTCCTGAAATGTCCCCCGGAACGTCCGGCGGCTGGAAGAGGCGCACACCACCCGAGCCCGCGCACGCGTCTGCGATGGGGCTAGAGAGCACACAAACCAGCCATCATGGAGATCACTTCCCGCGAGTTGCAGCTCCTTTCCCTCAAGGTGCTGCGCGGTCCCAACCAGTGGGCGTCGTTTCCCGTCCTCGAGGCCTGGGTCGATCTGGGCCGGCTCGAGGATTTCCCCTCCCACACGATCCCCGGTTTCAACGAGCGGATCATGGCCTGGCTGCCGTCGATGATCGAGCACCGCTGCTCGATCGGCGAGCGCGGCGGCTTCTTCGAGCGGCTGCGGACCGGCACCTGAATGGGCCACGTGCGCGAGCACGTCACGCTCGAACTGCAGACCCTCTCGGGAACGACGGTGGGCTATGGCCGAGCCCGCGAGGCGAAGACCCGCGGCGTCTACAAGGTGGTGATCGAATACAAGGAGGAGAAGTTCGCGGTCGAGTGCCTGCACGCGGCCCATCGGCTGCTGATGGCGGCCATCGACGGCACGGACTTCGACGTGGCCGCCGAGACGAAGCGGCTGCGGAAGGTGCTGCTCGACGTGCAGCTCGGGCCGAGCACCCGGTCGATCGTCGACGCCGCGGTGGCCCGGGGGATTCCGGCCCGGCGGCTCACCGACGGGTCGCTCGTGCGGTTGGGGATCGGCGCCAAGCAGCGGCGGATCATCGCCGCGGAAACCGACCGCACCGGCGCCGTGGCGGAGTCGATCGCGCAGGACAAGGAACTCACGCGCACGCTGCTCGCCGAGGCCGGCATTCCGGTGCCGGAAGGGCGACCGGTCGTCGACGCGGCCGATGCCTGGACCGTCGCCGAGGAGATCGGCGGGCCGGTGGTGGTGAAGCCCCGCTACGGCAATCAGGGGCGGGGCGTGTCGGTCGACCTTTCCACCCGCGAGGAGGTGGAGAAGGCCTGGAGCGTGGCCCGCGAAGAGGAATCGACCGTCGTGGTCGAGCGGTTCGTGGCGGG
>JBJTSM010000646.1:0-3011 GCA_046076685.1 Planctomycetia bacterium
TGGCGCGGATCACGGGCAGCCCGGCGCCCTCCTGGGATCGGTCCCTGCCGCGGACCCGCGGCGCCGACAAGCGGATCGATCCCGCGCTGCTCTTTCGCGACCTGCCGATCACGCTGGCCCACCCCGATCCGCTCCGCGGTATCGAGGCCGTGATGACGGCCGGCCCCGTGCCGGGTTGACGTGCACGCTACGGCACGGGCACGGGACGCGGGGCCTCGGCGGGACGGCTCGTGCGAGCCAGGCCGGCCGCGCCGCCCGCCAGCGAGTTGAGGTAGTCGGCCGTGACGCTCATGGCCTCGTTGAAGTAGAAGTCGCGCTTCACGACGGGCCGACGCTGGGCGTCCATCTCCTCCTCGAGCTTCTTCTCCTCGTCTTCGGCCGCCTTGCCCTCGTTCCACTGCCGTTCGAACTCCGATTCGACGAGCGAAATCGTCTTCTCGCTCTTCCGCTTCTCGTACTGTGCGATGTCCTTTCGCACCTTGCCGAAATCCTCGCTCGTCGCGATCCGTGCCGTCGACCGCTCCCGGAGCGCCCGCAGCATGTCGTCGGTCACGCGGCCGCTCGCCTGGAACGCGGCCGCGGGCACCTTGTCGAAGGCGATCGCATGGTCGAGATCCGACTCGCCCACGGGCAGGTGCGTGGTGATGCTCGGCAGCTCGACGTCGCTCTTCACGCCCTCGAGCTGCGTGCTGGCCCCGAGCGGCCGGTAGAACTGCTGCATCGTGATCTTGATGGCGCCGAGCGACGGGGCGTTCGGCAGTCGCTGAAAGAGCTGCCGGCCGAGGTCGAGCAGGCTCTGCACCGTCCCCTTGCCGTGCGTCGCCTTGTCGCCGATCACGAGGCCGCGACGGTAGTCCTGGATGGCGCCGGCCACGATCTCGCTGGCGCTGGCGCTGAACTTGTTGGTGAGCACCACCAGCGGGCCGTCCCACGACACGCCCGGGTCGACGTCGTCGTACTGCTGCACCCGCTTGTCGGCGTCCTTGATCTGCACGACCGGCCCCGTGTCGATGAATAGGCCCGTCAGCGAAATCGACTCCGGCAGCGAGCCGCCGCCGTTGTTCCGCAGGTCCAGCACCACGCAGTCGACGCTCTTCTGCCTGAACTCATCGATCAGCCGCTTGCAGTCGCGGGTGCTGCTCTTGTAGTCGGCCTGCCCCTGTCGGGCGCCGTCCATGTCCATGTAGAAGCTCGGCAGATTGATCACGCCGATCCGCCAGGGGGAGCCGTCCGGCTTCTTCCCCTCCTCGATGATCTCGCCCCGGGCCTCCGACTCCTTCAGCTCGATCTTGTCCCGTGTGATGTCGTAGATCTTGGGCACGGTCTCGCCCACCGGGATCACCTTGAGCCGCACGATGGTGCCCCGCTTGCCGCGGATCAGCTTGACCACCTCGTTGAGGTTCATGTCGACCACGTCCACCATCTCGCCCTGCTGCCCCTGGCCGACGCCGACCACGCGGTCCTTCTTCTTGAGCCGCCCGTCGCGATCGGCGGCGCCGCCCGGCGTGAGCTCCATGATCGTCGTGTAGCCATCCTCGGCCTTGAGCTGGGCGCCGATCCCGTCGAGCTGCAGCCGCATGGCGATCGCGAAGTTTTCCTGCGTACCGGGCGACATGAAGCTCGTGTGCGGATCGAGGCTGCTGGTCAGCGCCGTCAGGTAGGTTTCGAGCAGCTCGTCGGCGGTCATCTGGTGCATCCGCTTGGCGAAGCTCCGATACCGCCGCCGCAGCTTGTCCTTCGCCTCCTCGGGGGGCGTCTTCTCCATCTTCTGCACGAGCAGGTCGTACTTGATCCGCTTCCGCCAGTTGTCCTCGGCCTCGGCCTCGCTCTTGGCCCACGTGGCGGCCTCGCGATCGATGACGATCGACTCCGGCTTCGTGAAGTCCTGCGGGCCGTCGACCATCTTTTCGATCAGCGGAAGGCGGGCGTCGACCCGCTCGAGGAAGCGGTTGAAGACCTCGTAGGCGAAGCCCACGTCGCCCCGCTTCACGAGGTCGTCGAGCGAATCCCGCTTCTGCATGAAGCCGTCGATGTCACTCTGCAGGAAGTGCAGCTTCCAGGGGTCGAGCCCCTCCAGGAAGATCGTGAACCACCGCTTCGCGATGTCGTCGTCGATCGGATGACGCAGGAAGTGCTCCCGCTCCAGGTAGCTGCGGACGGCGAGCGTGATCTGGCGGTCGTTGGGCCCCGGCTTGCCGCCGGCCGCGGGAGCGGCGGCGCTGCCGGCGGCAGGCTGCTGCCCCACCGCCGTGGGCGGCTGCTCGCCGCGGCTCGACGCGACGAACGCCACCAACGCTACGAGTGCGAACACCGCCGGCACTTGCCAGCCGGTGCGGGGGATGCGAATGCCGGTCACGTGAATTGACTCCTTCCCTCGGTACTGTCCTAGGCTGTCCCGTCCATTCTGACGAATCGAACGCGTTCTGACGAGATGTTCTTTGCGGCCCGAATCCTTGGTCGGAATCTGAAAATCAGGCGGGTCAACCGGCACACCAGGCCATCACCTCGGTGGTGCGATCGACCACCGCCCTGGCCACGAGCGGGTCGGCCCCCAGCCGATCGACCTGCACCCATTCGATCCCCGGGTGTGCCCGGCGGCCCTCCTCCACCGCTCGCGTGACCTGCTCTTCTACGTGCCCGCGGAAGAGAAGGTGCGGGTGCACGACGACCCGGCGCACCTCACGGCCGCTTCCGCCGCCATGCGCACCGGCCGCAGTCGTGATCGCCTCGGCCAGCGTGGGGCGGGCGGCGGCCACGAACCCCAGTTCGAGCCGCGCATGCGTGGGCGGCTCGTCCCCTGCCGGACAGGTGGCCAGGGTGAAGTCGTGGAGTTGGCGATGGGCCGTCGGGTCGCTGGAGCCGCGGCCGACCACGACGAGCACGGTGTTTTCCGGCGGCACCGGGGCGAGTTTCGAGCATGCCTCCCGGCGGCGTCTCCGGGTGAGCGACAGGATGCCGGGGTGGCAGCCCAAAGCGTCGGACTGCCGCACCGCGAGCCCCAGCCTGTCGGC
>JBJTSM010000647.1:0-2574 GCA_046076685.1 Planctomycetia bacterium
AGATCCCCCTCGTGATCGACGTCGACATGCCGCACGACCCAGCCGGCCGCCGTGATCTCGCCCACGAGCGGCGCCATCTGCCGGCAGGGTCCGCACCACGACGCCGAAAAATTCAGCAGCACGACGTCGCCGGCCGCGACGGCGGCGGGATTGGCACGAGCCGTCACCGCGGCCCCCGCCACAAGGCCGATCGCGGCCGTGATCCCCAGCAGAAGTCGCAACGACCGTGTCATCCGTGGCTCCGGCCTGTCTGGTGAGGAGGGACTGTCTGATGCCGGCGGACCGCCGGGAGGGGCGGGATGGTGCCGCCCGCACGCGGCGGCGACAAGAGCATTTTGCGATTCCGGCGCGACCGTGGGGCCGCCATGCCCTTTCCCATTCCGCCCGTTTTTCGCGCGGTTTCCCCGTTTGCCACCCGGAACACGTGGCTGCGTGGGGGGCCGTTGGTTAAAACGTCCGCTTCCCTCCGGCCCCGCGCCTCTCTAGAAACTCCGCATGACCGCACGCGCCCGTCGCATCCTCGTCACCTCCGCCCTGCCCTACGCCAACGGGCACATCCATCTCGGGCACCTCGTCGAGTACATCCAGACCGACATCTTCGTGCGGTTCCAGAAGCTCCGCGGCCACGAGGCGATCTACCTCTGCGCCGACGACACGCACGGCACGGCGATCATGATCCGCGCCCAGGCGGAGGGCCGCCCGGAACGCGAGCTCATCGCCACGATGCGGGAGGCGCACCTCGCCGACTTTCGCGGGTTCCAGATCGACTTCGACCACTACGGCTCGACCGACAGCGACGCCAACCGCCGGCTCTGCGGCGAGATCTGGCGGAGCCTGCGGGACCGCGGGCTCGTCACGACCCGCGACGTGCAGCAGCTCTACGACACGCAGGCGGGCGTCTTTCTCGCCGATCGTTTCGTCCGCGGCACCTGCCCGCGCTGCCGGGCGGCCGATCAATACGGCGACTCCTGCGAGCAGTGCGGCGCCGCTTACACGCCGGCCGACCTCGTCGATCCGGTGAGCACGCTCTCGGGCACGCGGCCGGAGGTGCGGTCGGCCGAGCACCTGTTCGTCACGCTCGAACAGATGCACGCCTTTCTCGACGGCTGGACGCAGTCCTCCGGGGCGCTCGACCCCCGCGTCGCCAACTACCTCGCCGGCCACTTCCTCGGGGAGCCGCTCCGCGACTGGGACATCTCCCGCCCCGCGCCCTACTTCGGCTTCGAGATCCCCGACGCCCCGGGGCACTACTGGTATGTCTGGTTCGATGCGCCGATCGGCTACCTCGCCGCCACCGCCGAATGGTGCGCGGCCCACGGCGGGGCGTTCGAGTCGTGGTGGCATCGGAGCGGCGGGGAGCCGGCGGCGGAGATCCACCACTTCATCGGCAAGGACATCACCTACTTCCACACGCTCTTCTGGCCCGCGATGCTCGAGGCGGCCGGCCTCGCGTTGCCGAAGCGGGTGCGCATCCACGGGTTTCTCACGATCAACGGCCAGAAGATGTCGAAGAGCCGCGGCACCTTCCTGCTCGCGCGGACCTACCTCGCCCATCTCGACCCGGGCATGCTGCGGTATTACTACGCCGCGAAGCTCTCGGGTGGGATCGACGACATCGACCTCAATCTCGAGGAGTTCGCCGCCAAGGTGAACGCCGACCTCGTCGGCAAGGTGGTCAACCTCGCCAGCCGCACGGCCCGCTGGCTGGAGACAACGGGCCTGGCGCGGGAGTATCCCGACGACGGCGGCCTGTTCGCGGCGGCCGCGGCCGACGGCGCCGCGATCGCCGAGGCCTACGAGGCCTGCGACTTTGCCCGCGCGATGCGCACGATCATGCAGGCGGCCGACCGCGCCAACGCCTACGTGGATGCGGAGCAGCCGTGGAAGCTGGCCAAGGCCGGCCCCGAGTCGGCCGCCCGGCTGCAGGACGTGGCGAGCGTGGCGCTCAATCTCTTCCGGCAACTCGCGGTCTACCTGGCGCCCGTCCTGCCCGAACTGGCGGCACAGGCCGGTGAACTCGTCGGTGGTCCCATCCGCTCCTGGGAGGAATCGCAGCGGCCGCTCGCAGGCCGGCCCGTCGGCACCTTCCGCCCGCTCATGCGGCGGGTCGAGCCGGCGCAGATCGAGGCCTTGCTCGCCGACTCGCGTCCGCCGGCCGCCGCCACCGACAAACAGCAATCACCCCTCATCGCTTCCTCCAGCCAGCCTGCCTCGAAAGGAACGCCCATCATGGAGCCCACCACCGCCCCGACCGATTCCGGCGAACCGCTCGCCGCGGAGCCGCTCGCCCCCGTCTGCACGATCGACGACTTCGCGAAGGTCGACCTCCGCGTGGCGCGGATCGTCGCGGCGGAGGAGGTGCCGGAGGCGAAGAAGCTGCTCAAGCTCACGATCAGCCTCGGGGGCGACACCACCCGCACGGTGTTCGCCGGGATCAAGGGTTTTCACACGCCGGAGTCGCTCGTCGGCCGGCTCGTCGTGGTGGTCGCGAACCTGGCGCCGCGGCAGATGAAGTTTGGCCTGAGCGAGGGGATGGTGGTGGCCGCCAGCGGCGCGGGCGCCGCGGGTGTCTAC
>JBJTSM010000648.1:0-2534 GCA_046076685.1 Planctomycetia bacterium
GTCCTGAGGACCTTAACCGAGCCGCTGACGGTAACTCGCCGGATCATTATGCAAAAGGCACGCCGTCACGCATTGCGGTTACCCGCCATAGCGCTCCGACCGCTTGTAGGCACATGGTTTCAGGTTCACATTCCTCCCCTAACAGGGGTTCTTCTCATCTTTCGATCGCTCTACTAGTTCACTATCGGTCGTCAGGTAGTATTTAGCCTTACGGGATGGTCCCCGTCGATTCAGTCGAGATTCCACGTGGCTCGACCTACTCAGGGTACCCCCTCAACGGAGCAACTCAGCTTTCGCGTACGGGTCTGTCACCCTCTGTGGACGACCTTTCCAGATCGTTCCGCTAGCCTGTTGTTTGTAACTCCTCGGGGGCCCTACAACCCCGCAGTGGAAACCACCGCGGTTTGGGCTGTTTCCCTTTCGCTCGCCGCTACTGAGGAAATCGATTTTTCTTTCTGTTCCTGCGGATACTGAGATGTTTCAGTTCTCCGCGTTCGCTACTGCAACCTATGGATTCAGTTGCAGTCGGTTCGGGAATCCCGGGATCATCACCTGTTTGACGGTTACCCCGGGCTTATCGCAGTCTTCCGCGCCCTTCAAAGCCTCCTGACGCCTAGACATCCCCCATGCGCCCTTAATAGCTTGACCACCCGAATCGAGTGCTCGCGAAACCAGCAGACCACCGAAGTGGGACCACAGGCCTCGGAGACAATCCAATCGAGTCGTTTCGCTGCCCCTGAGCCATCGCTGGCAAGCGCGCCAGCCCCGCTCAGGGAATCACGATTACGCCCAACTCAGTTCGGCCTCACTGCTGAGACGAAAAGAAGTTGAGCACTTTCTCGCTCTTGATCACGGACATCGCCCGGCGAATCACTTCGCCAAACGCTGCCCGTGAGCCTTGGGAGAACGCCCTCGACAACCGCCTCCAGAACGAGTTCTGGCGAACGGCTTCGACGGCATTCTTTCAAGATGCCAATTACCACGACCAAATTGTCAAAGAACAAAACAAGCCGGCAGTGCATCAAGCACCGTCGGCTCGTGACCCTGTCGCTTCAAGAACAAGCCCATTTCTGGGCACATCCTTGGGCCATGCCATGGACAGAGGTTCGTCCCGGGAAACCGGAGCGGGCCTCAACCCACGGCGAAGATCACGTCCTTACCGTCTCTCGTCTGAACCATCTCTCGGCGGCAACCAAGCTCTCGAGAACACAGTCTCAAGGGATCGGCTGCCACTTCAAGGAAAATTAGCTGAACCCGCCCCCAGCGTCAAGCGGCCGAAAAAATGACGGGAAAATCAGCGAAATCACGGCAGGGTATAACCGTTGTATGGCGCTTTTTCGCTTTTCCTCCGCCCTGATTCGCCCGACCGGCCCTCATCGGCCCGAAAAAACACTGGCTGCCGCTCTTTCGGCCGCTGTGATGCTCCTCTGCCCTGCCCCGGCACCGTCGCGGGCGGCCGATCCCGCCGCGGCGCCGGCGAGCCCCGGTGTGCCGGTCGCAGTGGCCCGCGTTGAACGGCGGGAATTGGCCGCCGGGCAGTCGTTCGTCGGCACGGTGTACCCGGCCCGGGTGAGCGACGTGGGCAGCGCGGTCGATGGCCGCCTCGTCAAACTGCTGGTGCTCGACGGCGAGCACGTGGAAGCCCGACAGCCGATCGCCGAACTGCTCCGCGGGCTCCTCGAAATCGAACGCGAAGGAGCCGTGGCGGAACTGGAGCGGCAGCGGCAGGTGCTCGCCGAACTCGAGGCCGGCACGCGGCCAGAGGAGATCGAACAGGCCCGGGCGGCGGTCGCCGCACTCGATGCGCGCCGGGACTATGCCCGCAGTCGAATGGAACGACTCACGCGGCTCGCCGAACGCGGCACCAGCACCGCCGACGAACTCCACGACGCCCAGACGGAACTGCGACAGATCGAGGCCCAGCTCCGCGGCAGCAAGGCGGCACTCGCCCAGGCCGAGGCCGGCCCACGCCGGGAACAGATCGCGCAGGCGGCGGCGGCCGCGGCCGTGCAGGAAGCGCACGTTGAACGCATCGACGACCAACTCGCCAAGCACACGATCCGCTCCCCCTTCAGCGGCTGGGTGATCGAACGCTTCGCCGAGGAAGGCCAGTGGGTTGCCCGGGGAGGTCTCGTGGCCCGCATCGCGGAACTGGACAAGGTCGAGATCGAAGTGCAGGTGCCGGAGCTCACCATCGCATCATTGGCCCGCGGTGCGGAGGTTCGACTGGAGCTCGACGCCGCCCCCCACCAGACCTGGATCGGCCGCGTGGAGCGGGTGGTGCCGCAGGCCGACCTGCTCAGCCGCAGCTTTCCGGTGAAGGTGGCGGTGCAAAACCGGATCGTGGACGGCCAGCCGACCTTGCGCGGCGGCATGCTCGCACGGGCCTGGCTGCCGGTCGGCCGGACCGGCCTGGCCACGGTGGTGCCGAAGGACGCCCTCGTGCTCGGCGGACCATCCGCCATGGTCTACTGCGTCGACGCGAAGGGCGACGCGGCAACGGGCAGTGCGACCACGGGCACCGTACGGGCCGT
>JBJTSM010000649.1:0-2966 GCA_046076685.1 Planctomycetia bacterium
GACCGTGACGGGGAAGACGCTCGCCGAGAATCTCGCCGGGAATCCGGGCCTCGCCGCCGGGCAGAGGGTGATCCAGCCGGTGGAGCGGCCGATCAAGCCCACCGGCCACATCACGATCCTCCATGGGAACCTCGCCCCCGACAGCGCCGTCGCGAAGATCACCGGGAAGGAGGGCTCGCGGTTCCGCGGCCCCGCCCGCGTCTTCGACAGCGAGGAGGCGATGCTCTCGGCGCTCGAGCAGGGGGCGATCCAGCGGGGCGACGTGGTGATCATCCGCTACGAGGGGCCGAAGGGCGGCCCGGGCATGCCGGAGATGCTCACGCCCACGTCGGCGCTCGTCGGGGCGGGGCTCGGCAACGACGTCGCGCTTATCACCGATGGACGGTTTTCGGGCGGCTCCCACGGCTTCATCGTCGGGCACGTGGTGCCCGAGGCGCAGGACGGCGGGCCGATCGCCCTGGTTCGCGACGGCGACATGGTCGTGATCGATGCCGATGCCGCCTCGATCGACGCGGAGGTGTCGGACGACGAGTTTCGCCGCCGCCGCAGCGAGTGGCAGGCGCCGGCGTTCAAGTTCACCCGCGGCATGCTCGCCAAGTACATCCGCTGCGTCGCGCCCGCCTCGCGGGGTTGCGTGACCGACGAATAGTCGCGGCCGGTGCCTGTCGATTATCTGGGAGGTGGCAGCGGCAGCGATTCGACCGGCACGGGCGGGCCGGGTGCGATCACCGCGCCTGGCGGCAACTGCTCCGGCGGGATCGGGCTGCCGAAGACCGGCCCCGACGACGGCGCGGGCGAGCCGGCATTCGCCGCAGTGCCACCTTCCGGCGGCTGGTAATACGGCTCTGCCTGCGGCATCGGGGCGACGCCGAGCTTCGCGAGCACCTTCGACAGCATCCGCTGCTCGAGGAGCGGGTCGCGGCCGAGCGGGATCCAGCCCAGGTTTGGCGTCGGGGCTGCCACCGGACGCGGCTGGTCGCCGACCTGTTGGCCGAGCGTGGGCAGCGGCGTGCCGTAGCGGTAGAGCGAGTCGTCGTTGCGAAACGACGCGCCGCCGGTGGTCGCCATCATGGGGCGGGGCATGTTTTCCAGTTCCTTGCGCACCACCGCCTCGAGCCGCCAGCCGCCCGGGTCGGGAATGAGCCGCATCGTGCCGACCCGCCGGATCGACTGCAGCGTCGCCTCGAGGCGTTCGCGGAAGCCGACCGAATCACCCCGCCAGGGCTCGAGGAGCGTGGAGCCGGTCTGCGGAAAGGTGTCGATCCGGCCTTCGGCGGGCACGCCGTTGGAGAAGACCACCCGTTGCTCCGCCGCGATCTTGAAGTAGTCGTCGACCACGTCGACCATCTGCGTCCAGACCGTCTCGGCGTCCAGCGGCGGGATGATCACGGAGTTTTTGGGGGCCGGTGGCGGCCCGGGCATGACCGGTCCTGAGGGACCGATCACCGTGCCCTCGGGCAGCGGTGCGAACGGATTGGGCTGCGCGGCGGGAGGGGCGGTCAGAATCGCCTGGGCGCGTGCCGTCACCGCCCCGAAGAACGAGGCTGCCGACACGAGGATGACGAGAGGCACGCGCGCCATGGCTGCTTCCGCAAGGCGGCCCCGAATTCCGGGAGCCTGATCCCCGGATGCGGGACGGGCGGAGACTTTCGTGAAACCCCCGCCCCGGCTCAAGCCCAGTCTGAAGGCCGGAAAACCGCCTCTTTCGGTGCCGGGAGGGCTTTTGCCACGGATATTCAGCCGTCGGCGCCGAGGCGGTTCACCATTTCGTCGAACCGGCGGGCGAAGCGGGTGTGCGACGTGTGCAGGTGCTCGGCCTGCGAGATGAAGCGGATGCGGTCGTTGCGCTCGATCCCCTGCTCCGCCAGAATCCGCTCGAAGGGGGCCCGCTGCTGGGCGTAGACGACCAGCAGCTTGTGCTCGTCGAGCTGCACCTCCATCTGGAGCTCCGGGTGCATCACCGCGATGCCGGTGCAGCCGTCGTCGAGCAGCAGGTCCTCGAAGTCCCACAGCACGCTCTCGAGCACCAGCCGTTCGATGCCCTCGCGGGTGTGGTCGTCGTGGTTGGTCTTGTCCTCGTGCGAGGTTTCCAGGACGACGTCGAGCGTGTCGCCGAGCGGCTCGAGCAGCCGGAGAAAGGTCTCGAAGAGCTGTTCGCTCGAGATCGCGGCGACGAGGGCGGGTAGCCGCGAGCCGGAGCGGGGGTCGACGTAGGCGTCGTGCCGATAGCCGGCGCGGGGGACGATGTCGAGCTGCCAGCCGGGGCGGATGGCATCGGTGAGCGTGAAGGGGCCGTAGTGGCGGCGGGCGAGGTGGGCCTCGAGCGTGGTCCGGTCCGGGCGGGCGATCGCGCCTTCCGGTGCGGCGGCCCGCGGGGCGGCCGGAGCCGTGGACGGGCTGGAGCGTTGAAGCGTGTCGAGGTAGTCGTCGAGGAATCGCATGGTGAAAGGGAAAACCTGATGTCGGGAGGAGCTGGTGTCGGGAGGAGCCGGAGCGACGAGGCCGACGGCTTGGATCGCCGCCAGACGTTCAAACCTAGGACACGGTTCCGCGCCGTGCGCCGCGGCTGCCGGTCGGACAGCCCGGGAAAAATCGGTGGCCGTTGCCTGCAAGCGGCCCGAAAGCCCATAATCGCCGACTTTCCCGCAGGTTCCGCCCCTCCCTCACGACCGCCCCCCCAGCCCCTTCCACCCCCCAATCCAGACAGAGGACGCGTCATGGCCGGCAACATGGATGGAAAAATCGTCGCCACCGGGATCACTTTCGACGATGTCCTGCTGGTGCCGAGGCATTCGGCCGTCGTGCCCTCGGAGGTGGACGTGGCCACCCAGCTCACCCGGGGCATTCGGCTCAACATCCCGCTCGTCAGTTCCCCGATGGACACCGTGACGGAGAGCGAGATGGCGATCGCCCTGGCCCAGGAGGGCGGCCTGGGCGTGATCCACAAGAATCTGTCGATCGAGCGG
>JBJTSM010000650.1:0-6882 GCA_046076685.1 Planctomycetia bacterium
ACCCCTGGGTGAAGGCCGGGGACGGCCTCGCCCGCGCGGTCATCACGCTCGGAGGCATCGGCACGATCCTCGCCGTGCTCGCGGTGGCCGTGTTTTTGCTGGCCGTCGCGATGCCGCTGTTTCGGCCGGCGCGGCTCGGGCGCGAGCAGTCGGCGGCGTTCGCCTCCCGACCTTCGCAGCAGGCTGCGGCGGCCAACCCGGCGCCGGCCGGCGATCCGCTGCCGGCAGCGGGTGACCCGCGGGCCGCCTCCTGCCTGGGGGCCGACGAGGCGGGCGTCATCGCCTGGATGCTCGACGCCTCGGCCCCGGAGTCCGCCGGGGTGCGGGTGTTCTCGATCACCGACGGCCAGCCGCTGCTGACGCGGCCCGCCGCCGCCAGCGGCCTGGCCGACACCACCGTCGTGCGGGTGCTGCCGGGCGGGCTGCAGGCGGTGGTCGGCTTCGCGGACGGCTCGTTCCGCATCGGCCGGCTGGGCCTTGAATCGACCTTCCTCGCAGCCGACACGCTGCCGCCGGGCGTCGCCGGGCTCGCGGCCGGCTCGGCCGTCGTGCGGGACGACGCCGTGATCGTGCGGGCCACCGGCGGGCAGTATGCGACCGTGCGGCTGGTGACGGAATTCGAGGCGCCGCCGTCGGAGGCCCTCAGGCAGCCGGTGATCGACGCCGACATCACGATGCTCTCCGCCGGCCCGCTCGTGGCCGCGCTCGATGCCGGCGGCCAGGTGCGTGTCGAGACGATCTCGTCGCGGCGCAACCTGCTGACCGACGAACTGGTCACCACCGCATCGGGGGCGACGATCGACGGCATCCAGCCGGCCGCGACCGGCGAAGCCTTCACGCCGCGGTTCGTCCGGGTCTCGGAGCTGGGCGACCAGCTGTTTCTGATCGCGACCGACGGCCGCGGCCGTCGCTACGAGATTCGCGACGTCGAGTCGCCTGTGCTGCGGGAGTCGTTCGACGTGGTGTCGGGTGGCGGGGAGGTGACCTGCCTCGCCCGCGTGTTCGGCGGCAACGCCCTGGCCGTCGGCGACTCGGCCGGCGTCGTGCGGGTGTTGTTCGCGACCCGGAAGCCCGACGCGGCCGCCACCGACGGACTCGAGATGGCGGTGTCGAAGGAGTTTCCGCCGGTCGGGCCCGCCGGCCGGGCCGCCCGCGTCACGGCACTCGCGGCGTCGCCGCGGTCGCGTCTCCTGGCGGCGGCCGACGCCTCCGGCGGCATCCGGCTCGTGCAGACGACCACCGGCGCGACGGCGGCGTCGCTGCCGGGCCGGACGGGGACGCCCGACGCGGCCGCGCGCGGGCTGCTCATCACGCCGCGGGAAAACATGCTGCTGGCCGCCGACGGTGGCCGGCTCGCCGCCTGGACGTTGAACGCAGGCTATCCGGAGGTCTCGTGGCGGTCGCTCTTCGGCCGCGTCTGGTACGAGAAATATCCGGGGCCGGTCCATGCCTGGGAGACGACGGGGCACGAGTCGTTCGAGCCGAAGTTCGGCCTCGTGCCCCTCGTCTTCGGCACGCTCAAGGCCACGCTCTACTCGATGCTCTTCGCCACGCCGATCGCGATCCTCGCGGCGATCTTCGCCAGCCAGTTCATGCATCCCGCCTGGAAGGCCCGCATCAAGCCGACGATCGAGATGATGGCCAGCCTGCCCAGCGTGGTGCTGGGCTTCGTCGCGGGGCTCGTGTTCGCGCCGGTCGTCGAGCGGTCGCTGATGACGATGCTGGCGGGCCTGTTCTGCGTGTCGCTCACGCTGCTCTGCGGCGCCTTCGCCTGGCAGCTGCTGCCCGCCGGCTGGCGGAGCCGCTACGCCGCCTGGCGGTTTCCGATCATCGCATTGCTCGCCCTGCCTGCCGGCGGCGCGGCGGCCTGTGCGGCGGCGCTGCCCCTCGAGAAGCTGCTCTTCCAGGGGGACGTGACGGCCTGGCTCGACGGCCGCGGCGGGAGCGGATTCGGCGGCTGGGTGATCGCGCTGTTGCCACTGGCCGGCGTGTTCGCGGGCGTGCTCGTGGCCCGGTTCGTCAACCCGTGGCTGCGGCGGCACAGCGCCGGCTGGTCGCAGCGGCGGGCGGCGCTCGTGTCGCTGGGCGCGTTTGCGATCGGCATCGTGCTGGCCGTCGCGCTGGCGGTCGCGGCCGCGTCGTTCTTCGACGCCCTCCGGCTCGACACCCGCGGCGGGCTCTTCGGCACCTACGTGCAGCGCAACGCCCTGATCGTCGCCATCGGCATGAGCTTCGCCATCATCCCGCTGATCTTCACGATCGCCGACGACGCGCTGTCGAGCGTACCCGACCATCTCCGCAGCGCCTCGCTCGGTGCCGGGGCCACGCCGTGGCAGACGGCGGTCCGCGTGATCGTGCCGGCGGCGGCCAGCGGACTTTTCTCCGCCGTGATGATCGGCCTGGGGCGGGCCGTCGGCGAGACGATGATCGTGCTCATGGCGGCGGGCAACACGCCGCTCATCGGCTGGAACCTCTTCAACGGCTTCCAGACGCTCTCCGCCGCGATCGCCACGGAGCTGCCCGAGGCCGCCCGGGGCAGCGCCCACTACCGCGTGCTGTTTCTGGCGGCCCTCACGCTGTTCGGCATGACGTTCGTGGTGAACACGGCGGCGGAACTCGTGCGGCAGCGGTTTCGCAGGAGGTCGCATGAGCTCTGACACGCAGCGGCCCCGGCGGAAGCGGTCGACCTACACGAGCCTCACGGCCCACGGCGAGCCGTGGGTCTGGCTGACCGGCGGCGCGCTCGCGCTGGCGATCATGATGATCACGGGGCTGCTCGGCTTCATCGCCGTGCGCGGCGCGAGCACGTTCTGGCCGGTGCCGCTCGAACTCGTCGAGCTCTCCGACGGTAGGCGGGCGCTCGGGGAGGTGACGGAGCGGGAGGAGGCGACTGCGGCGACCGCCACGGCGCCGGGCCGCGGAGGCCGACGGCTCGTGCGGACGGCCAACTTCGAGCTCTCGGGCAACCATTACGAATGGTTCGACGACGCGACGATCGCCCGCCGGAGCCGCCCCGAATGGGCGACGGCCGTGGAGCGGCTGGAGGGGGGCAGGTTCCACGGCCTGCCCGTGAGGCTGCTGCACGGCGAGGAGGTGGTCGCGGACGGGGCGGCCGAGACGTGGCGGGCATTCGAACGCGAGCACCCGGCCGTGCGGCGGCGCTGGCGGGAGGCGATGCGGATCGACCGGCACGAGCGGGGACGGCTGCAGCGTGAACTCCGCGCCGCGCGGCTGGCCGTGGTGCAGGCCCGGCTCGACGCAGGCCCGGGGCAGGGTTCGGCCGCGGTCTCGGCCGCCGAGTCGGCCGCGGCCGCCACCGAGCGGGAGGTGATGGCCCGCGTCGGCCGCCAGTCGGCCGAGTTGGACCGGCGCACGGCCGACCTGCGGCGGGAGAACGAAGGCTGGGGGCTCGACATGGAGACGGCGGACGGCACGAGGAAGGTGATTCCGCTCGACAACATCGTGCGGGCCTGCCAGCCCAACCGTCTCTCCATGACCGGCAAGCTCGGCGTGTATGGCAGCCGGTGGGGCGAGTTTCTCGGCGACGACCCGCGCGAGGCCAACAGCGCCGGCGGCGTGTTTCCCGCCATCTGGGGCACCGTCGCCATGACGCTCATCATGGCGCTGCTGGTGGCGCCCTTCGGCGTGCTGGCCGCCCTCTATCTCCGCGAATATGCGTCGCGGGGGCCCGTGACCACGGCGGTGCGGATCGCGATCAACAACCTCGCCGGCGTGCCGAGCATCGTCTACGGCGCGTTCGGGCTGGGGTTCTTCTGCTACGGCCTCGGCGGCGGGATCGACGAGCTGTTCTTCCGCGCCAGCCTGGTCGCCGACAAGCAGCCCACCTTCGGCACCGGCGGACTGCTCTGGGCGTCGCTCACGCTCGCGCTCCTCACGCTGCCGGTGGTGATCGTCGCCACCGAGGAGGCGCTCTCCGCGGTGCCCAACTCGATGCGGGAGGGGTCGTACGCCTGCGGCGCGGGCAAGTGGCAGACGATCCGGCGGATCGTGCTCCCCCGGGCGCTGCCCGGCATCATGACCGGCCTCATTCTGGCCATGGCCCGGGGGGCGGGCGAGGTGGCGCCGCTGATGCTCGTGGGCGTGAAGAAGCTCGCGCTCGATCTGCCGATCGACGGGACGTTTCCCTTCGTCCATCCCGAGCGGGAGTTCATGCACCTCGCCTACCTGATCTACGACGTCGGGTTCCAGAGCCCCAACAGCCAGGCCGCCAAGCCGATGGTGTTCACGATCACGTTCCTGCTGGTGACGATCATCGCGCTCCTCAACGTGGCGGCGATCTGGATCCGCTCCCGGTTGAAGCGTCGGTATGTCTCGCAGCAGTTTTGACGGCCGGCGCACCGCCCGCCTGCCGTGGTGCCACTCGACGTGGTACGATTTCCAGCACTCCCGTCGCGGCAGCCCACTCCCAACGCCATGAACATCCAAGTCGAGTCGAACCCGGCGCGGCCGCAGGAGGCGGCGCCGCCTCCCACCGACCGCCTCCTGGCGGTCGCCGCGGGCCGCGACGTGCCGTCGGAGGTGCATCCCGAGGTGCGGGAGGAGACGCCCGTTCTCGAGATCGACCGCTTCAACCTCTGGTATGGCGGCAAGCAGGCGCTGCACGGCATCAGCATGCCGATCCCGCACAACAAGGTGACGGCGCTCGTCGGGCCCAGCGGCTGCGGCAAGTCGACCCTGCTGCGGAGCGTGAACCGGCTCAACGACCTCGTGCAGAGCGTGCGGATCACCGGCGACATGCGGCTCAACGGCGACTCGATCTACGACCCGCGCATGGACGTGATCGAGCTGCGGAAGCGGATGGGGATGGTGTTTCAAAAACCCAATCCCTTCCCGATGAGCATCTACGAGAACGTCGTCTACGCCCTGCGGATCGACGGCGAGACCAACCGCGGCGTGCTCGACGAGGTGTGCGAGCTGAGCCTGCGGGGCGCGGCCCTCTGGGACGAGGTGAAGGACCGGCTGCACGACAGCGCGATCGGTCTGTCGGGCGGCCAGCAGCAGCGGCTCTGCATCGCGCGGGCCATCGCCGCGGAGCCGGAGGTGCTGCTGCTCGACGAGCCCTGCTCGGCGCTCGACCCGATCGCGACCGGCAAGGTCGAAGATCTGATCCAGGAGCTGCGCGGCAGGTATTCCGTGCTCATCGTCACGCACAACATGCAGCAGGCCAGCCGCACGAGCGACTACACGGCGTTCATGTATCTCGGCAGGCTGATCGAATACGGCCCGACGTCGGGCATCTTCACCAAGCCCATCCTCCGAGAGACCGAGGCCTACGTCACCGGCCGCTTCGGCTGAGCACGCCCATGACCCACCACATCGAACGCCAGATCGACCACCTCAAGGAACGCATCCTCCGCGTCGGCACCCTCGTGGAGGAGGCGATCTCCAAGTCGATCACGGCGCTGATCAATCGCGACACCCAGCTGGCGCAGCGGGTGATGGCCAACGACGAGGAGATCGACCGCATGGAGGTGGAGGTCGAGGAGGAGTGCCTCAAGATCCTCGCCCTCTACCAGCCGGTGGCCGCCGACCTGCGCTTCGTCGTGTCGGTGCTCAAGATCAACAACGACCTCGAACGCATGGGGGACCTCGCCCGCAACATCGCCAAGCGGGTCGCCCAGCTCACGGCGGGCGAGCCCTGCGACCTCCCGCCGGAGATCCGCACCATGGCCATGCGGGCGCAGGACATGGTGAAGGAATGCCTCGACGCCGTGGTGAAGGCGGATCCGCTCCTCGCCCGGCAGGTGCGCGAGGAGGACGACGCCGTGGACGAGGCGCGGCAGAAGATCCGACGCCGGGTGATCGAGGAGATCAAGGCGAACCCCGACAACGTCGAGAGCCTGTTGCGGATCAATTCCGTGTCCAAGCACATCGAGCGGATCGCCGACATGGCGACGAACATCGCCGAGGACGTGATCTACATGGTCCAGGGCGACATCGTGCGGCACCGGTCGACGGAGTGAGGACGGGGGGGATTCGACCCGATCCCGTCGCTTGCGCTCAGGGCTTGTATGAAAGCCCCCGGCGCGAGCCGGGGGATCGGCGGATCGGTCGGCGCACCATCCCGTCGCTTGCGCTCAGGGCTTGGATGAAAGCCCCCGGCGCGATCCGGGGGTTCGGCGGCTCGGCCGGTGCACCATCCCGTCGCTTGCGCTCAGGGCTTGTATGAAAGCCCCCGGCGCGAGCCGGGGGATGGAGCCCGGGGCTCCGTGCGCTTTTCGTCCGCTGAGGCGGCGTGGTAGCCTTTCGGCCGTCCCGCGTCCTTGCCGGAGCCTCTGGCCATGCCAGCATCCATCACTCGTCGTTCGCGTCCCGTTCGCGTCATCGTGCCATCGCTCCTCGTCCTCTTGTGGGCGGTCGGGGGGGCGGTCGCCCGTGCGGAAGACCCCGTCGCCGTGCTGATCACCGGGCCGCTCTCCGCCAAGGTGGGCGACCGGGTGGCCTTCGAGGTGGAGCTGGTCAATCGCTCCGGCCGGCCGCTCGAGAAACTGCGGGTGGTCGACTACTTCGACAAGGGCTTTCACCACGAGGCGTCGGCGAGCCCGATCGAACAGAAAGGAACGATCGATCTCGCCGCCGGTACGTCGCGGCGGCTGACACTCGATTTCCTGCTCGACGAGCCGGGCCGCCAGTGCCACCGTGTCGAGATCCTCGACCAGGCGCACACGTTCGTCGGCGGCGCCACATCGTGCGTGGAAGTGGCCGCCGCGCCGCTCGCCACGTCGGCGCCCGCCACCCTCGCGCCGCCGGCCACGGCCTACCCGGCCACAACCTACCCGACCGCGCCGGCCGTCGCCGCCCCGCCGCCCGCAGTGCCTGCGGCGCCGCTGGAGGCCGCACCCCTCGCCGCTGCGCCTTTGG
>JBJTSM010000651.1:0-3456 GCA_046076685.1 Planctomycetia bacterium
GCGGAACGCGAGCCCTGAAGGATAACGCAGAATCGGTCCCGCCGGAAGCGGGACCTGCGAAAACCGTTGTTTTTCACCGACGCGCCGCCGGCGGGCGGCAGAAGTCTCGTCGCGTGGGCCGGGGCGGCCCAATGCTCCTCGAGCGTCCGCCGACCCGCCGGCTCCCCCCCCGTGAAGTGGCGTCTAGCCTTCCGTGCGGTGGAAAATCTCGCCGCGGCCGCCGGTGAGGAGGTCGCCGTGCCACTGCTGCCAGACCCCGCCGCAGGGGGCGGGCGGGCCCGCGGCGGGTCGGAATCCGGCCCGGGTCAGCCGGCCCACCAGGAGCGGGACGAACGAAGGCGACCAGGCAGACCCCCGGGCGAAGGTCGGCGGCACCTCCGGCACGGCCGACAGGGCGACGAGCGACCCCCGCCGCATGCCCATGCCGGGCCGCCGGCCCACGGCGCCGGCCACGAGCACGGTGCCGGCCCGCAGTTCGAAGGCGGCCCCCTCGCCGCACGAGCCGCCGATGCCGAGCAGCCCCCGCCGCATCCGGCCGCCGGCCAGGCAGCCGGCGTTGCCGTTGATCGCGATCAGCCCGCCGCGGACACCGACGTCGTCGCCCGGCAGGGCCGCCGCCGCGTTGTCGCCCGCGTCGCCCTCGACGAGCACCTCGCCTCCCGTCATCCCGGCGGCCAGCCAGTCGCCGGCGTCGCCGGTGACCGTGAGCCTGCCGCCCGACATCGCCTCCCCTGCGTGCCGGCCGACGCTGCCCCGCACCAGCATCCGGCCCCATTTCATCTCACGGCCCAGACGATGGACGCGGGAAAAATCGCCGACGCACTCGATGTGGCCGTCGGAGGGATCCCCCTCGACTTGAAAGAGGTCGCCGAGCGGGCAGGGGCGGCCGTCGGCCATGACCGGCAGCTGTTCGATGGTCGAGAGGAACAGTTCCGCAACCCGATTGGGCACGACGCCGTCGAAATCGATCGACAGCGGACCGTCGGCGGCCGTGGTGGTGGGGGAGAGCAGGAGTGGCATGGGCGGGCCGAAAGCAAAAGGCCACGGGAGGTCGCTCCTCCCGTGGCCCCAGCATACTTCATGCCGCTTCATGGCGGCGAATCCGCCCTCGGCCCGGCTCCGCTACTTCGTGAGCACCGGCACCTTCCGCGACGTGCTCGACGGCGACTTCGTCAGTTCGACCGTCAGCACGCCCTTGTCGTACCGGGCCGTCACCTTCGCGGGATCGACCGCCTCCGGCAGCGGGATGGCACGGCTGAAGCTGCCGTAATGGCTCTCGCGGTGCGTCCAGCCGTCGGTCGTCTTTTCCGTCGCCGACTTTTTCTCGCCCGAGATCACCAGCCTGTCCTCGGACACGCTGACATCGACGTCCTTCGGGTCGATGCCGGGCAGTTCGGCCCGGACGTGGATCTCCGAGCCGCTCTCCGACAGGTCGATCGCGGGCATCCACTGACCCGGTTCGACCGTCTCGAACCACGACGACCCCGTCAGCGGACGGCTGAAGAAGCCCTCGAACAGCCGGTTCATCTCGTTGCGGAAATCGGCCATCGTCGCCAGGTTGGCAGGCTCCATGCCGCTCGACCGCTTCGTGCGAAAAGGTATCAGACTCATCGTTCGTCCCCTTTTCTGTTCACGTGGAAAAAACACTCGACACCGTCTGCACGCTTCATGACGCGATCGGCGGCTCAGGCCGGACGCACCTCGATCTTGCGCGGACGCACCGCCGCCAGCCGCGGCACGTGGATCGTGAGCACGCCCTGGCGATACTCCGCGGCGATCTGCGAGGCGTCGAAGCCTTCGCCCAGACGGAAGGAGCGGCGGTAGTCGCCGATGCCGTATTCCTGGACGACGCTCCGGCCCGGCAGGGACCGGGGCGGCACCTTCGCCTGCAGGGAGAGCACGCCGTCCTCGAACGAGACGTTCATGCTGCCTGCCGTCGCGCCGGGCATGTCGAGGACGAGCGTCACCACGTCGCCGCAGTCGCAGACGTCGACGTTGGGCTGGTAGACGAGGCAGGGCTCGGCCGCCTGCGCGGATGGCTGCGGCCGCGCGGGGGCGGCCGTCTGGTTGGCTGTCGGGGAAGTGGTGACCATGGAAAGGCTCCTCTTGAAAGGGTTTGTTGAAAGGGTTTGGAATGGTGGTGTGAAACACGAAGCGGCGCGGGTCGTCAGCCGGCCCGGACGGCCACCTTGTGGGGCTGGCGTTCCGGCGCCTTGGGGCAGGTGATGGTGAGCACGCCGTCCACGAGCTTGGCCTCCACGCGACCGGCATCCACCGCCGTCGGCAGCGTGATCCGCCGCTCGAAGCCGCCGGTGCCGCGCTCGCGACGATGCCACGTGACGGCCTTCTGCCGCTCGCCGTTTCCCGGGCCGGCTCCGGCAGTCGGCGCGGTAGCCGGCTGCGGCTCCGGTCGGGCGCCCTTCAGCGTGAGTTCGTCGCCGGTCACCGCGATCTCGACCGCGCCGGCGTCGAGCCCCGGAAGCTCCGCCTCGACGGTGATCGCATCGTCGCTCTCGCTGACGTTGACAGCCGGAAAAACTTCGGAGCCGGAGCGGGTGCCCCAGCCGTGCAGCGGCGGCGCGGCCGTCAGGGATGTCCAGAGGCGGTCCAACTCATCACGCAGTTCATCCAACGGATAGGCAAAACCCGCGCGGGACACGGGGCGATAGATGGGCATGACATGCTCCTTTGCAGGGTTGAGGCGGCGCGGCCACCGGGAGAGGCCGCTTGAGGGACCGCCAAATCATTCGCAGTGACTTCGGGGAAAAACAAATCGCCGCCCGCCGCCTTTCCGGTGCCGGAAAAACGGCGTTCGGACACCCGCAGGAGAAATGCAAAGAGCGTGCCGAATCGCCGACGCCCGGCTTGGCCTGCAGGAGGGCCGCGAATTCGGGCGAAAAAAGCCCCGCGAACGCCGTCGCGCACCGGTGGCATGGCGGGGCATGGCTGTCGCTGGCAGAGCCGCCGGACTGTATCGGCTGTGCCGGCTGTCAGCGTGGCAGTTTGCCCCGATCACCGCTCGAAGCCCCGCCGGCTGGTTGTGGGCCGATGGTGATTTCCTATACTGCCACCTTCCTCGTGAATGGAGTCGCCATGCGTTTCACCCTGCTCGACCGTGTCGCCGCGATTGAACCGGGCAAGAGCATCACGGCCATCAAGACGCTCTCCCTGTCCGAGGAATACCTGGCCGACCATTTCCCTTGTTTCCCGGTCATGCCCGGCGTGCTGATGCTCGAATCGATGACCCAGGCGGCCGCCTGGGCGATTCGCTTGGGCGAAGATTTCGCCCACAGCATCGTCGTGCTCCGCGAGGCCAGAAACGTGAAATACGGCGACTTCGTCGAGCCCGGCAGATTGCTGACGGTGACCGCGGAGATCCAGTCGCAGGACGGCCCGCTGGTCAAGGTCAAGGCGAGCGGTTCGGTGGGTGACCGCACCAGTCTCACGGCACGGCTC
>JBJTSM010000652.1:0-2210 GCA_046076685.1 Planctomycetia bacterium
GACAGCCGGGTGCTCGGCCTGCTCACGGCGCCCGAGTCGCTCGGTCGCGTCGTGGCCGACACGATCAGCTACCAGTTCGGCGTGGAGGTGTCGCGAAGCTGGCTCTACCAGCTGCTCGGCAGCGCCGTCACGCCGCTGACCGTCCTCGCCGGCGTCGTGCTCGCGGCGCTCAGTTGCATCACGATCGTGGGCCCCGACGAGCGCGGCCTGACGCTGCGATTCGGCCGGATGACCGGCGCGCCTTTGCCGCCGGGCATGCACCTCAAGTGGCCGTGGCCGGTCGAGACCACCGAGATGCATCCGGTCGGCCAGGTGCAGCAGGTGCTCGTCTCGAGCGACCTCACGGGCGCCTCGCGCGACGCGGCGGCCATTCTCTGGACCACCGACGGCGACCGCGACGCCCTGATCGGCCAGGAGGATTACCTGGCGGCCCCGGCGGCGTCTGACGACGCCGTCGCCGGCACGGGCGTGTCGTTCGTGTCGGCCGACGTGATGGTGCAGTTCACGGTGGGCGACCTGCGCCGCTTCGTGCTCGGCTCGGTCGACCACCGCCGGCTCCTGAAGCTCGTGGCGGAGCGGGAGGCGTCACAATACTTCGCGTCGCACGACATCGATCACCTCCTCGGCAAGGGGCGCGGGCAGGCGGGCGGCGCGATCCGGGAGTCGCTGCAGAAGCGGCTTGACGCGATGGGGCTGGGCATCGAGGTGGTCGGCGTGGCGGTGACGGCGCTTCATCCGCCGATCGGCAGCGTGTCGCGTGCCTTCCACAACCAGATCGGTGCCGTGCAGCAGCGCGAGACGAGCATCCAGCAGGCGAAGCGGGACGCGGTCGAGAAACTGGCCAAGGTCGCGGGGTCGGTCGAGCTCAGCCTGCGGATCGACGCGGCCATCCGCCGTCTCGACGGGCTCCGTGCGGCCGGCGAGGCCGCGCCGGTCGCGGCCACGGAGGCGGAGATCGAAAAGCTTCTGGCCGAGGCCCGCGGGGAGGCGGCGGAACTCGTCCACCAGGCCCGGGCCTACCGCTGGCAGCGGGCGGTGGGCGAGCGGTCGAGCAGCGAGCGGTTCGCCGGCGAACTGCTCGCCTACGAGGCCTCGCCCCTCTATTACCGCACCCGCCGGTTTCTGGACGTCCTCGCGGAGGGCCTGACCGGCCGCCGCAAGTTCGTCATCGCCGGTGAAGCCGGCGACACCCCGGTGTTCCGCATGGATTTCAGCGACCCGACCTCCGCCATCGACACGCTGCTCACCGAGTGAGCGTGCGACCGTCCTCGCCGTTCCGTTTCGAGACCCCGTCCAAGACCCAGTCCAAGGATCGTGTGCCGTGAAGAACTCGTTCGTCATGCTCGTCGGCCTGCTGCTCGTCGCGCTCCTGCTGTCGCACATGTTTTTCTACCAGGTCCGCTACGACCAGGTGGCGGTGCGGACCACCTTCGACAAGGCCGACGAGACGAGCGTGCAGCAGACCCCCGGGCTCAAGTGGCGCTGGCCATGGCCGATCAACAAAGTCTCGCTCTATTCGAAGCGGCTGCAACTGCTCGAGGACAAGATCGAGGAGTTGCAGACGGCCGACGGCAAGAGCGTGATCGTCCGCACCTACCTCACCTGGCGGGTCGCCGATCCGCTGGCCTTCTACGTGACGCTGAAGGATCCGGCGGAGGCGGCGCGGCAGCTCTCGTCGCGTCTCCGTGAGGTCCGCGGCCTGATCAGCAACTACCGCTTCGACGAACTGGTGAACGTGGACCGCGGCAAGCTCAAACTGGCCGCGATCGAGGAGGAGGCGGCCAGAACATTGGACTCGAGCCTCGAGCAGGCTGGCTACGGCATCAAGGTGGAGAGCGTGGGCATCCACAAGATCATCCTGCCGGAGTCGACCACCGGCAAGGTGTTCGAGACGATGATCGCCTCGCGGGAGCGGCTCGCCGAAAACGCGCTCCAGGAGGGGCAGGCGCAGGCCTCGGCCATCCGCAGCGAGGCCACGAGCGCCCGCGAGCGAATCCTCGCCTTCGCGGAGCGGCGGGCCCAGGTGATCCGCTCGCAGGGCGACCGCGAGGCCGCCGTGCAATACGAGAGCTTCGCCAAGAACGAGGAGTTTGCGATCTTCCTCCGCAAGATCGAGGCGCTCCGGAAGATGCTTGACCACAACACGACGTTCGTGCTCTCCGCGGATAGCCTCGGCATTCTTGACTGGTTCAACAAGGATCCTGCCGCGG
>JBJTSM010000653.1:0-3503 GCA_046076685.1 Planctomycetia bacterium
GTGAAGGACGGGAGCCCGGCCGATGCGCAGCCGATCGTGCCTGCCCGGGCCATGCAGTTGATCGAGCGGTGTCTGGGTGATGCGAGCGTGCCGGTGCACGTGGCCGTGCGGAACAGCGAGATTCTCGTGCAGACGGGGCCGACGACGATCTCCGCGCGGCTCGTGGACGGCCGGTTTCCCCGCTGGCGGGACGTGTTCCCCGATCGGCCCGAGGCGGCGCGGGTGAAGGTCGTGGCCGGGCCGCTCCTGGCGGCCGTCCGGCAGGCGGCGATCGTGACGAGCGAACAGTCGAAGGGGGTGGATTTCTCGTTCGAGCCGGGGCAGTTGGTGCTTTCGGGCCGGTCGGCGGAGAGCGGGGAAAGCCGGATCGAACTGCCGATCGAGCATGCCGGGCCCACCGTGAAGATCAAGCTCGATCCTCGGTTCGTGAGCGAATTTCTGCGGGTGCTCGACGGCGCGACGAACGTCACGGTGGAACTCACCGACGCCCAGAGCGCCTGCGTCTGCCGCACCGACGACGGCTACGGCTACGTCATCATGCCGTTGGCGGCCGACTGATGGGCTTTGCACCACGCGATACCCTCATGACGCTCCCTTCCAGCATGACTCTCCCCTCCAGGCAACCGAAGAACGACCCCGGCCCTCGGCCGATCGGCAGCGTCATGTCGCGGCTGTTGGCCCGGACGGGCTACGACCGCCAGCAGGGGACGGAGGGGCTGGCTGCCGCCTGGCAGGAGGCCGCGCCCGCGAGCCTGCGGGGCTGTTCGCAGGCCGGCCTCGTACGCCGCGGCGTGCTCGAGGTGTTCGTCAGCCATTCGGCCCTCGTGCAGGAGATGGGATTCCACAAGCGGGAGGTGGTCGAGCGGCTCGGTCGGCTCGCGCCGGACGAGGGGATCGTCGACATCCGCTGCCGGGTGATGGCGGATGCGGGCCGCGGGGACGGCTGTTGAAGATATTCACTCAGGGCTTTTTCACTCGATACCGATTGACTGGCACGTCGTTTTTTCCGGGAGACTGGTTCCATGGCCGATGAATCGTCGCAGGCACATTACACGTCCGCCGACCTGAAACATCTCTCGGACCGCGAGCACGTGCGCGAGCGGTTCGGCATGTACATCGGCGACAACACCTCCCGCGGCCTGCATCACCTCGTCTACGAGGTGGTCGACAACTCGATCGACGAATGCATGGCTGGCCACGCCAAGCACGTGAGCGTGACGGTGAACGTCGACGGCAGCGTGACCGTCGAGGACGACGGACGTGGCATCCCGACCGATCGCCATCCGCAATTGTCCGAGGAGATGGACCGCGACGTCTCCACGCTCGAGGGCGTGATGACGGTGCTCAAGTTCGGCGGCAAGTTTGAAAAGGGCGCCTACCAGACCTCCGGCGGCCTGCACGGGGTCGGCGTGACGGTCGTCAATTTTCTCTCCGAATGGTGCGAGGTCGAGGTCTCCCGCGAGGGCCATGTCTGGCAGCAGGAATACCAGCGGGGCGAGCCGACGGGGCCGGTCCGCAAGATGGGCACGACGAGCCGCACCGGCACGAAGACGACGTTCAAGCCTGATCCGCAGATCTTCCCGCAGACGAAGTTCTCCTGGGACGTCCTCGCCCGCCGCCTTCAGGAACTGGCCTTCCTGAATTCCGGCGTGCGGATCACGTTCACCGACGCCGCCAGCGGGCAGAAGGAGGAGTATCACTACGAGCGGGGCGTGGTGGAGTTCATCGAGTGGCTCAACCGCTCGAGCGACGCCATCCACTCCGACGTGATCAGCATCCGCGGCGAGGCGGAGGGGGTGTCGTGGGACATCGCGCTGCAGTACACGGCGGAGTACACGGAAAACGTCCACAGCTACGTCAACAACATCACGACCACCGAGGGGGGCACGCACGTCTCGGGCTTCCGCTCGGCCCTCACCCGCACGCTCAACGCCTACGGCAAGAAGAGCGGCATCTACAAGGACCTGATCCCCACCGGCGAGGACGTCCGCGAGGGGCTCACGACCGTGATCAGCGTGCGGGTGCCGCATCCGCAGTTCGAGGGGCAGACCAAGACGAAGCTCGGCAACGGCGAGGTGGAAGGGATCATCAACTCCGCGGTCGGCGATTTTCTCACGAAGTATCTCGAGGAAAATCCGAAGAGCGCCAAGGCGATCGTGCAGAAGGGGGTGCTCGCGGCCGAGGCCCGCTCGGCCGCCCAGAAGGCGAAGGCCCTGCTGCGGGAGCGGAAGGGGGCCCTCTCGGGCGGCGGCCTACCCGGCAAACTCCGCGACTGCACCAGCCGCGACGTGGAGAAGTGCGAGATCTACCTCGTCGAGGGTGATTCGGCCGGCGGCTCCGCCGAGGGTGGCCGGCGCCGCGAGTACCAGGCGATCCTGCCGCTCCGCGGCAAGATCATCAACGCCTACAAGAGCCGCGACGACAAGGTGCTGGCCAACGAGGAGGTGCGGAGCGTGATCTCGGCGATCGGCGCTGGCATCGGCACCGAGGCCGACCTGGGCAAGCGCCGGTACAACAAGGTCGTGATCATGACCGACGCCGACGTCGACGGCTCCCACATCCGCACGCTCCTGCTCACGTTCTTCTACCGGCAGATGTACCAGCTCGTCGCCGCGGGCCATGTCTACGTCGCCCAGCCCCCGCTCTTCCGGGTGCGGACGAAGAAGCAGACCTACTACGTGCAGACCGAGGAGGAGATGAAGACGCAGCTCCTCGACCAGGGCCTGGGCGAAGGAATCTTCCTGCCGGGCGACGGCCGGGAGATCGCCGGCGAGGAGATGCAGAAGCTCTGCCGCACCCTCTCCGGCCTCGAGGCCGCGCTCGTGGCGCTCGAGAAGCGGGGCATCAGCCTCCGCGACCATGTCGTCAGGCGGGACGCGGCCTCGGGCAAGCTGCCGATGTATCACGTCTATTACGGCCTCGAGGAACACTGGTTCACCAGCCGCGACCAGCTCGAGTCCTTCGTGAAGACGAAGGAACAGGCGGCGGGTGGCGCCCTGGCCGTGGGCAAGCCCGAGGAGGAACTGACCGATCCCACGCCGGGCACCGCGGCCGACACCGGTCACGACCAGCTCGTGGTGGTCGACCTGCACGAGGTGCGGAGCATCAACGCGGGGCTCAAGGAACTCGAGCAGATGGGTTTTGGCACCGAGGCACTCCTGCCCCAGGATCGCACGGGCTCCGAGGATCCGCGGTACAAGCTCCGCCGGGGCGACAGCGAGATCGGCCTCGAGGACCTCCGCAGCCTCTTGTCAGCCGTCCGCCGGGCGGGCGAAAAGGGCCTGTCGATCACGCGGTTCAAGGGACTCGGCGAGATGAACGCCGAGGAGCTCCGCGACACGACGCTCGATCCCGCCAACCGCACGCTCCTGCGGGTGACGATGGCCGACGCCGCCGCGGCCGACGACCTGTTCCGCGTGCTGATGGGAGAGAAGGTCGAGCCCCGCCGTGAGTTCATCGAGCGGCACGCCCTCGACGTGAAGCACCTCGACGTGTGAGCGATC
>JBJTSM010000654.1:0-6830 GCA_046076685.1 Planctomycetia bacterium
GGACGCGTCCTCCCTCGATTTCCAGGATCGTGATCTCGAGCACGACCTCCTGATCCTCAGGCCGGCCGATCACCACGCTTTCGCGATTCTTTCTCGTCAGCACCAACATGGGGCACCTTCTTCATGGTTGTGGATCCTTCCAGTCAGGTTCAATTGCGGACGGCTCCATTGCCGTTCGCTCCGTTTGAATGCACGTGGCTTGAATGCAGATGACTTGAATGCAGATGACTTGAATGCAGATGGTCGTTGACCGGCACGCCCAGAGCGGGCAGGCCCTGGCCGAGCAGGAAGAGTTCGACGGCCGGATTGGTCGTGAAGGTCTTCAAAACGCTGCCGGTCGTCGTGTCGATGTGGGCGATCGCCCCGCGCAGTTCGACGCCCGTGCTGCGACGGACGTGGTTCCGCAGGGAGTCGAGCGAGTTTTCGAACAGGTAGCGATGGAAGTCCTTCACCCGGCTCGAGCCCTCCTCGTCGGCGGCCAGCCGCCGTTCCACCGGGGAGAAGGCCTCGTGCAGGGTGACGACCATCCAGCAGCCGTCGGCCACCACGGACACGCTGCGTGGCGTGCGGCCCAGGAGCAGGTGCTCGAACGAGCCGGCTGCCTGGGCCACCTGTCTCGCCACGCGTTCGTCGAACTTTTTCTTCATCTGCGGTCTCTCTTGTCGGATTTGTCGGAATGGGGTGGGCGGAGCGGGCTGCGTACAAAAACAAAAAAAGCCGGCGGGAAAGAGTGCCCGAAGGCTCTCTCTCTCGCCGGCTTACGCTGCGACGGACCGCCCGGATCAAGGCCGGGATGCCCCTCGACTCGTCTTCCGTTGAATTGTTGGTGGTGCCGATTCTCTGTCGCGATCGCTCAGCGAACAGCTCATCGACAGCAGCATTATAGGGCGCGGTCTAGGGAACGCAAGAAAGATAAAAAGGCTGGGTGGTTTGCGTTGTTTTTGATGGCCGTGATTTGTTTCCGGCTTTTTTCGGGACTGTTTCCAGAAGACTTTCTGTCTGACGGCTTGTCTCACCGCTCATTTCATGCCGTCCTATTTCATGCCGTCCTATTCCATCCAACCCGCGCATGCGCATGCGGCAGACCAAATGCTGATGGATCGGGCCCGCTTTGGCCGAAGTCACCATCGACAGAACCCCACCTAGTGGGGGTGTCGTGTTCGGGTGGGCTCCGTGGAGGCCGTGGCCGTGGAAGTTCTCAGGTCGCAAGGTGAGATCGAGGCGGCGGTCTGCGACGCCGTTTCGCGATTCCAGCAGGAGTTCATGGGCCGCGGCCCCCGGCACGTGCACACCCATCTCGTCGAAAACAAGCTGTTCGTGCACCTCGAGGGGGTGCTGACGGCCGCGGAGCAGCGGCTGATCGAATCGCCCGGCAACGGCTTCGGCAACGGCCGCGGCGCGGAGTTGCTCAAGCAGCTGCGCAGCCACCTCGTGCTCGCCGGTAAACAGCTGCTCGACACGCTCGTCCGCGACGCCACCGGGGCCCAGCCGGTCAGCGTGCACCACGACATCAGCCCCACGACCGGCGAGGAGGTGCTCGTGTTCACGCTCTCCGCGCCGCCGCAGTGTCGCTGCCGCAGCACCCCCCAACAACGGTGGCAGGAGCGGCGGCGGAAGTAACCGGCCGCTGCGATCGATCCCGTCTCGATTCCCGGTCTCGATTCCCAGTCGGTGGCCGAAGGGCGTTCGGCGCGTCGAACCGCCGGCGGTGGCCGGAAGGGAGCCCACGGACTCCCGACCCCACCGCCGGCGGAATCGGCGGAGACGCCGCGATCACGAGCCCGCCCCGCTCGTGCGCACGTGGCTTGCGGCATCGCAAGGTGACGGCCTGTCGGGCTGCCGCGGCGCGGAGTTCTCTGTGATACTCTCGAACGCGCGGAGAAGGCTCGCCGTACCGCGGCTCACCTGGCATTTCGATCGACAGCATGGCGCACCCCGACGTAGCGGTTCCCGGCTCGTCCGATGTCGCAGACCAGCGGGCGGATGCGATCCGAAGGTCGATCGTGCACGCGGCCCACTACCTGCCTGCCCAGGGGCCGATCGGCGTCTTCGTGCACCACAACACGCTCCACGCCTTCGAGGAGCAACCTTTCGAGGAGGCGGTGCTGCATGCCTCCCGTCTCTTCGGTACCGAGCCCTTCCTCGCCGAGAGTCGCTACCGCGGAGAACTCGCCCGGGGCCGCATCCACGAGGCCGACATCGAGGCCGTGCTCGACCGCGACCCTGCCTGCACGAGCGGGAGCAGACTCGCCGCTGGCAGAGTCTCCGTGCGGCAGCTGTACCGGGCCTTGCTGCTCCACCCGGTTCGCCAGGAATCGGATGCCGCCGTCCGTTGGACACTCACCGAAAGCGACGTGCTCGAGCGGCTGCGCACCGACCTCTCCCCCGAAATCCACTGGCGGCTGGTGAGCGACGAGAGCGGGGCCGGCGCGGACGGCGAGGACGGCGAGGACGGCCGGCTGGCCGATTCCGACGACGAAGCGACGCGGCGGGCGACGTTCGACCGCGATCCGGCCGCGGCGGGCGAACATCGGGCGGCGAGCGAGCTGTGGCACGCCTGCGTGGAGGCGGTGGCGCTCACGCGGCCCGCGGTGGTCCACGTGATGCCCCCTGTCCGGCACCGGGATCTGCTTCGGGCGGTCGACGCGTCGCTCGATACCGATGCGCACGTGAATCCGTTCCTGATCCGCATCTGTGCCGCCTTTCTCGACCAGGGGGTCGCCGCCTGGGCGATGCCCGGCCGCGAGCACGGCCTGCTGGTGGCGGCCACGCGGCTCTATGCGGGCGGCTTCGGCCCCACCGAGCCCTGGAGCGCCGGAATGCCGGCTGCGCTGGCCGGCATCCGCGGGCTGACGGCGGTGGACGTGATCGCCGCCGAACTCGATCGCCTGGGCGTGCCTGCGCAGGCGTGGGAGGAGTTCATCGTCGATACCCTGCTCGCGCTGCGGGGGTGGGCGGGGATGATCCATCATCTCGAGGAGCGGCCCGACCGGGCTCCCGTCGAGGCGGTGCCGGCGCGGCTCGCCGACTTTCTCGCGCTGCGGCTCGTCTGCGACCGCGTGGCCACCGAGTGGGCGGCGCGGCAGATCGGTTTCGATCGGCGGGCATCCGGCCGTGGCGATGTCTCTGACAATGGCGGGCGGCTGGCCGGTCTGTGGACGGAACTCCGTGACCGCTTTCCCGCCAGGCGCGGTCCCGGCAGCCTGGCGCGGGCGTTCCTCCTTCATCAGGTGTCGCAGCTCGTCGGTCTCACCGCCCGCGACATCCGCAGCCTCGATGAAAACGAACTCGTCCGACTCGAGGCGGCCATCGCCGGATTCGACGACGTCGCCCGGCGCGGGCTGTTCCATCTCGCCTACGAGCGGCGGCACCGGATCGAGGTGCTCGACGCGTTGGCGGCGCAGGCCGCGGTCGCGGTGCCGCCGGCCGCGGGGCGGCCGCTGGCCCAGGTGATCCTGTGCATCGACGAGCGGTGCGAGTCGTTTCGGCGGCATTTCGAGGAGCTGGGGCCGCGGTACGAAACGTTCGGCACGGCCGGATTCTTCGCCGTCCCGATGTATTACCAGGGCGTGGACGACTGGCACCCATCCCCGCTGTGCCCGATCGTGATGCGGCCGCGGCACACCGTCGTCGAGGTGCCCGAAGAGGGGGCGGCGGCCCGCCACGAGCTGCATCGGACGATGCGGCGGCGGATCGGGCAGATGTCGGGCGGCCTGTCGACCGGCAGCCGCACGCTCCTGCGCGGCGGCCTGTTCACCGCCTTCGCGGGGGCCGTGGCCGCCGTGCCGCTCGTGGCCCGCGTGGTCTTCCCGCGGCTCACCGCCAGGCTCGGGCGCCGGGCCGCCGAACTGGCCGGCCGCCGGATTCCCACGCGGCTCGAACTCGACTGCGACGATGCCCGGCTGCCCGACGCCGCCGGACTGCAGGCGGGGTTCAGCGTCGCCGAAATGGCCGACATGGTCCGCCGGGTGCTCGAGGACATCGGTCTGAAGGCCGGGTTTTCGCGGATCGTGGCGGTGGTCGGCCACGGCTCGTCGAGCCGGAACAATCCCCACGAGAGCGCCTACGACTGCGGCGCCTGCGGCGGCGGCCGCGGCGGACCGAATGCCCGGGCCTTCGCCATCATGGCCAACGACGACCGTGTGCGCGAGCGGCTGGCGGCCACGGGGCTCGCGATCCCCGCCGATACACGCTTCATCGGGGGCATGCTCGACACCTGCTCCGACGCGATCGAGTGGTTCGACGTCGGGCGGCTGCCCGAGAGCCATCGTGCCGACGTGGAGCGGTTGCAGGGGGCCTGTACGGCGGCTTGTGCGGCCAACTCGCACGAACGCTGCCGGCGTTTTGAAACCGCCCCGCTCGACGTCTCCCGCGCGGAGGCGCACGCGCACGTCGAGGCCCGCAGCGTCGACCTCGCGCAGGTGCGGCCCGAACTGGGGCACGCCACCAACGCCGTCTGCATCATCGGCCGCCGCTGGCGCACGCGCGGGCTGTTCCTCGACCGGCGGGCCTTCCTCGTCTCCTACGACCCGCAGTCGGATCGGGACGGCGCGATCCTGACCCGCACGCTTGCCGCCGTCGGCCCGGTGGGGGCGGGCATCAATCTCGAATACTTCTTCTCGAGCGTCGATCGGCTCGGCTACGGCGCCGGCACCAAGCTCCCCCACAACATCACCGGGCTGATCGGCGTGATGGACGGCCATGCCAGCGATCTGCGGACGGGCCTGCCGTGGCAGATGGTGGAAATCCACGAGCCGGTGCGGCTGCTCGTGGTGATCGACGCGACCCCCGAAACGATCCTGGGCGCCGCCGAGGCGCTGCCGGCCGTGAAGCGGCTGGTGGTGAACCGGTGGATCCAACTCGTCTCCTGGCATCCGCACACCGGCGCGCTCTCCCTCTTCGAAGACGGCGGGTTCGTGCCCTATACGCCCGAGCGGATCGATCTTCCGGTCGTCGAGCGGTCGGTCTCGTGGTACGCCGGCCGTCGCGACCACCTGCCCCCGGCCCGCGTGCTGGCGGCGGCACTGCAGCAGGGAACGCACGCATGACCATCCACGACATCGTCTCCGTGCTGGTCGTCTGCCAGCTCGCCGCGCCGGCCGCCACGCTGGCGCTCGTCGGCGTGCCCGCGCTCGTGGGCCGGCCGCCGTCGGAGCGGGCCACGGCGCGGATCGTGGGGGGAGGTTTCGCGGCCGGGTTCGTGGCCGGGCTGCTCACGCTCGTCGCGCTGGCGGTCCGGGGCTTCCGGCCCGAGGTCGTCCACCTGGGGTCGTGGTTCTCCGTGGGGCACCACGAGGCCACGATCGAACTGGTGGCCGACGCGCTCTCCGTGCCCTACGTCTGCTTCTCGACCGGACTGTGCGCGCTGGTCAACGCCTTCGCGGGAAAGTATCTCCATCGTGAGCCGGGGTTCACCCGGTTCTTCCTGCTCCTGGCCGTGTTCGGCACCGGGATGAACCTGATGGTGCTGGCGGGCAGCATCGACGTGTTGTTCGCGGGCTGGGAACTGCTCGGCATCTCCTCGACCTTGCTCATCGGCTTCTTCTTCGAGCGGGGCAACGCGGTGCGGGCGGCGATCCGGGCGTTCACGACCTACCGCATCTGCGACGTCGGCCTGCTGGCGGCCGCGGTGATGGTGCACCGTGCCGTGGGGTCGGGCGACTTCTCCCGGCTCTTCGGCGAGAACTGGCCGCACGGCACCTGCCTCGTGCCCGCCGCCACCGCCACCATCGTGTCGCTCCTGCTGGTCTTCGCGGCGATGGGAAAGAGCGCGCAGGTGCCGTTCTCGGGATGGCTGCCGTTGGCCATGGAAGGGCCGACGCCGTCGAGCGCCATCTTCTACGGCGCCCTCTCGATTCATGCCGGGGCCTACGTGCTCCTGCGGTGCGAATCGCTGCTCGAGCAGGCGTGGCCGGCACGGCTCGTGCTCATCGTGATCGGGCTGGGCACGGCCCTGCATGCCAACGTGGTGGGCCGGGTGCAGACCGACCTCAAGAGCATGCTTGCCTACGCCTCGATGACGCAGGCCGGACTGATCTTCGCGGAGATCGGCTTCGGCTGGCGGGTGATCCCGCTCGTGCACGTCGTCAGCCATGCGATCCTGCGCAGCCTGCAGATCCTGCGGTCGCCCTCGGCACTGCACGACCGCCATGAACTGGAGGCCGCGCTGGGCGGCCATCCCGGCGCCGATCGCTGGGCGCTGGGCCGGCTGCTGCCCGAGGGGCTGCAGGTGCGGCTCTACCGCATCGCGCTCGACCGCGGCTTCGAGGAGATGGCGGTGGGCAGCTTGTTCGTGTCGCCGATACTTCGGTTGCTGGAATGCGCCGCCGGCCTCGAGCGGAGATGGGTGGCCCTGCTCGGGGGCGAATCGCGGCCGGGTGGAGGACGCTCGTGAGCGGCTCCACCGACGCCCTGCTGCTCGCCGCCGCCGCGCTCGCCGTGGCCGCACCCCTCGTCGCCGCCGCGGCGGCGAGCCTCGGCGTCCGCCGCCCGAGCCCCCGCGGCCTCGCCGTGACGGCGGCCGTCGTGTCGTTGCTTGCGAGCCTGGCGATCACGCTCGTCTGGAGCAGGAGCGACGGCACGCCCGTGGCCTTCGGCGACCGGCTCGGCGGCGGGGCGGTCGTCTTCATCGATGGCATCACGGCCGTGCTGCTCCCCTATGTCGCCGTCGTGGAACTCGCCATCCTGCTCGTGGCGCCGCGGCGCTCGCTCGAGCCCGCGGCCGTGAGCCGCATGCTGTTCGGGGCGGCGGCCACCAGCGCGGTATTTCTCACCACGCATCCGCTGCTGCTGATCGTCCTCTGGTGCGCGACGGCCCTGCCGACCTGGAT
>JBJTSM010000655.1:0-3934 GCA_046076685.1 Planctomycetia bacterium
GCGGCGGCGGGCGGGCTCGCGGCATGCTCTACCGACGAGACCGCCGCCGTGCGGGCGATCCCGCGCGACCTCGCCCGCACGATGCACGCCCGCGTGCAGAAACCCGGCGCACCACGGCCGCGTTCACTCGCCACCGAGGGCATCCGCGACCTGCTCTACGACAACCTCGAGCATCCCCGCTGGCAGCAGGTGGCCGATCGCTGCCTGTCGTGCGCCAACTGCACGCTCGTCTGCCCGACCTGCTTCTGCAGTTCGGTGGAGGAGGTCGCCGACCTCTCCGGTGACGACGTCTCCCGCGAGCGTCGCTGGGCCTCCTGCTTCACGCTCGCCCATTCGCAGATGCACGGGGCCGCGGCCCGGCCGACCGTGGCCTCGCGCTACCGGCAATGGCTCACGCACAAGCTCGCCGGCTGGATCGACCAGTTCGGCACGTCGGGCTGCACCGGCTGCGGCCGCTGCATCA
The DNA here is from genome assembly GCA_046076685.1 of Planctomycetia bacterium. Taxonomy (GTDB): domain Bacteria; phylum Planctomycetota; class Planctomycetia; order Pirellulales; family UBA1268; genus CAMCQY01. The sequence goes on from JBJTSM010000655.1 coordinate 464, forward strand.
CCTGGTGCCCCGTCGCCATCGACCTCACGGAGGAGGTGGCGGCGATCCGGGAGTCGCCCACGCCATGACAGGCAGCTCCCTCATGCCGGGCGGACCATCCGCGGCATCGGTCCCGCCGCGATCCGGCGATTCCGCCTGTTCACCCTGGCGGCTCCACGCGACCCGCATCGCCGCCATCCGCACCGAGGCGCCGGGCGTGCGCACCTACTCGCTCGCGTTTCCGGCCGCCCGCCACACGCCTCCGTTTCGCTTCGCGGCCGGGCAGTTCAACATGATCTCCCTGCCCGGCATCGGCGAGGCCGCGATCTCGATCAGCTCCGATCCCGAGTCGCTCTCCGGCATCTCTCACACGGTCCGCGCCGTCGGCAACGTCACCCGGGCCCTCGCGCGGCTCGACGTCGGCGACGAACTGCTGATCCGCGGCCCGTATGGATCGCCCTGGCCGCTCGACGCCCTGCGGGATCGCGACCTCGTGCTGGTCGGCGGCGGCCTCGGCCTTGCGTCGCTGCTCGCGGCGATCGCGTTCTGCCTGACCCATCGGGGCGACTACGGCCGCATCGCCGTGCTGCACGGCACGAAGACGCCGGCCGATCTGCTCGCCACCCGCGACCATGCCCGCTGGCGCGACCATGGCATCGACGTGCACGGCATCGTCGCCACTCCCGACGACCAATGGCGGGGGCCCGTCGGCCTCGTGACCGCGCTCTTTGACGACCTCGATCTCGATCCGTGCAGCACGAGCCTGCTCTGCTGCGGCCCCGAGCCGATGATGACGGCGGTGGCCGAGCAGGCCTGCGGCCGCGGCGTGGCCCGCAACCAGATCTTCGCGTCGATCGAACGGCTGATGGGCTGCGGCGCCGGCCTCTGCGGCCTCTGCCAGTTGGGCCCGTTCTTTATTTGCCGCGACGGCCCGGTGTTTTCCTACGACCGGATCGCCCGCTGGCTGGCCGTGCCACATCTCTGAAGCCATGACTCTCACGCCATGACCGCCAAGCCACGACTCGCCGTGTTCAAGTTCGCCTCCTGCGACGGCTGCCAGCTGCAGGTGCTCGACGCCCATGACAAGCTGCTGGCGATCGCCGAGCGGGTGGAGATCGTCCATTTTCCGGAGGCCCGCTCCCTCTCCCTCGCCGGCCCCTACGACATCGGCCTCGTCGAAGGCTCGATCTCCACGCCCGACGACCTGGCCCGAATCCGCGCGATTCGGGAGCAGTGCCGGTTTCTCGTGACGATCGGCGCCTGCGCGACGGCCGGCGGCATCCAGGCCCTGCGGAACTGGTGCCGGCTCGAGGAGGTCGTCGGGAGCGTGTATGCATCGCCGGCCTACGTGCGGTCGCTCGCAACGAGCACGCCGATCGGAGAGCACGTGCCGGTCGACTTCGAGCTTCGCGGCTGCCCGATCGACACCAGCCAACTCGTGGAGCTGATCACCAGCCTGCTCCTCGGCCGGCAGCCGAAGGTGCCGCGGCACAGCGTGTGCGTCGAGTGCAAGGAACGTGGCACGGTCTGCGTGGCGGTGGCGCAGGGGATCGCCTGCCTCGGACCGGCCACGCAGGCGGGCTGCGGCGCCATCTGCCCGGCCCACGGCCGCGAATGTTTCGGCTGCTACGGCCCGGACGAGCAGCCAAACCTCGTGAGCCTGACCGGCTTCTACGAGCGCCGCGGCGACTCGCGTCCACATCTCGCCAGGCTCGTGCGGTCGTTCAACGCCTGGGCCCCCGCGTTTCGCCGGGAGAGCGAGCGGCTCGCAGGCGACGCAGGCGGAGGCGCGCCGTGACCGAGCCGAGGCAGATCGTCGTGAAGGGCCTGACACGCGTCGAGGGGGCGGGCAGCCTGCGGGCGCGGGTCACCGACGGCCGCGTCGACATCGTGGAGTTCGCCATCTACGAGCCGCCGCGGTTCTTCGAGCGGCTGCTCGCGGGCCGGGAGATCCGCGAGGTGCCCGACATCGTGGCGCGGATCTGCGGCATCTGCCCGGTCTCCTACCAGCTCACCGCCTGCCGGGCCCTCGAGTCGGCACTGGGCATCGCCGTGACGCCGGAGATCCACCTGCTCCGCCGGCTGCTCGCCTGCGGGGAATGGATCCAGAGCCACGCGCTCCACATCCACCTGCTGCACGCGCCCGACTTCCTCGGCTGCGACAGCTGCTTCACCTATCCCGAGGCCTACGCGGGGTTTCTCGACCGGGGCCTGCGGATGAAGGCGATCGGCGGCCGGATCGTGGAGGTGATCGGGGGCCGGGCGGTGCATCCCGTGAACGTGGCGGTCGGCGGCTTCCACCGCACACCCGATGCCGCGGCGATCCGCGGGCTCCTCTCCGATCTCGAATGGGGATTGCACGCCGCGGCCGACACGTTGCACGAGGTCAGCCGGTTCTCGTTTCCGAATTTCACGCAGCCGTACGAGTGCGTGTCGCTGCGGGCGGCGCGGGGCTACCCGATGAACGAGGGTCGGATCGTGTCGTCGACCGCCACGGGAGACGCCGGCCTCGACATCCCGATCGACGACTATCCGCGGCACTTCGTCGAACGGCAGGTGTCGCACAGCACCGCGTTGTCGAGCTTCATCGTGCCGGGCGATCGCCCCTATCTCTGCGGCCCGCTGTCGCGGCTGAACAACTGCCTTGCCGAGCTCCCGTCGGCGGCCCGGCGGGCGGCCGACACCTGCGGCATCGGCTGGCCTTCCCGCAATCCCTTCCATGCGATCGTGGCCCGGGCCGTCGAAATCATCGCGGCGTTCGAGGAAGCCCTCGCCATCGCGCGGTCGTGCCGGGCTCCGGTCACCCCCTGCCGCATCTCCTCCGCGGCCCGGGCGGGAGCGGGCTGTCATGCGACGGAGGCGCCGCGGGGTCTGCTCTACCACCGCTACGAGATCGGAGCAGACGGCCTCGTCGCCAAGGCGACGATCATCCCTCCCACGAGCCAGAACCAGGCCCGGATCGAGTCCGACCTGCGGGCCTATCTGCCGAGCCTGCTCGAAAGTGGAGACGACCAGGCGTCGCTGGGTCGACGCGACGACCATGCGTCGCTGGGCTGCGAGCGACTCATCCGCAGCTACGATCCGTGCATCAGCTGTGCCACGCATTTCCTCACGCTGCACATCGCCCGGTGACGCAATTCGCCTGGCGCCCGCCCGCATCGGGAAAAACACCCGGCTGGTGATGGCCGGGCGTCATCCCCTCGCTCCCGCGAGGGGCTTTTGGACAACGGCGTGTACCCTCCCCAAAAGCCCCCGGCGGAAACCGGGGGATGACGCGCAGAAAAGGGGAATGGCTCGTTTTGCGTAGCAAAAGGTGCCTGTCCCCTTTTCTGCGCGTCATCCCCCGGCTTCCGCCGGGGGCTTTTGGCGAGAGGGGCACGCCCGCCTACTTGGATTTCCCCTGCGCGCTTGAAAGCTCGAAATCAAACGTGTTCTTCACCCCGCGTTTCACCTCGACCGAGAGCGGCGTGGTGGCCGCATCGCGGAACACCT
>JBJTSM010000656.1:0-9524 GCA_046076685.1 Planctomycetia bacterium
TTGGCGGTCAGGCGTGATGCGCCGCCGCCGATCACCCAAGTTCCTCGAGATCGGCGAGGTCCTTGAGCCGGCCGGCTGCCCGCTTGGCGGTGCGCATGTCGGCCAGACCCAGCACCGGCGCGGGCACATCTCCAAACATCGCGTTTACCTGGTTCGGCCAGGCCGCGTCGAAAGCCAGGCCGGTGACGCTCGTCATGATGTCGATCCGGCTCGGCGGCACCCCGATTTGATAGAGAACCTCCGGCTCGGCGAAATCACCGATCTCCATCTTGGACAGCGGGGCCCGAAAAGGGATAAAGGATAGCCCGGTCAATGGCACCTCCGCACCGGTCTTGCGGCTGATGAGCGACTCGTGAGCCTCGGGAGGAGCGGCCCGGGCGTCGGGAGCGGGTTTCTCGAAACGCCCTGCACCCGCTTCGGTGGCGTTTTTCTGGCGTCTGCGCAGACTGTCTCCCAGTCGGCCGTTCCTGGGGCTTCGACGCCTCGCGTCCGACGCCGGTCAGAGGCTGTGGATGTCGATCACGGACAGCTCGTCTATCCGTCGCCCAGGCAATCCGAGACGTGTCGTGGGAGCGGGGCTTTTGACGAGCGTCGCAGCAGCCTTCTTATGTCTCGGTAGCACGTAGCGGATGCGAGCGATCTGGCCATCTGCACCGCGGCTCACGGAGAGCCGCTCGAGCGCGAAGGGTGGCCGGGCGCAATACCGCAGCAGGTGCTCCAAGCTCCGAAAATAGCTCGGCACGTCGCGGTCTATTGAGCGTGATCCGAACACTGGCATCGACTGAAAAACCGCTGTTCTCCCACGTGAGCATGTCGGCGGCGGCAGCGGGAGGGACTGGCTCCGTTTGTGTCAGCAAACGGTGCCTGTCCATTTTTCCCCCCAGAAGGGGTCAGGCACGTTTTCCTGAGAGAAAACGAGCCAGACCCCGAACGCGGCCAGATCGGCGCGGAGATCACCCACTGTCGCACGGGCACCGGTGGAATCACGTGATCGACAAGGTGCGCGGCGGTCTGCGCCATGTGCCTGCCATTGCAGGACGGGCACACCCCGCGCCCCTTGCACGAGAACGCGATCACAAACCGGAGCGCAACGATCCAGGCCGCTGCCGCTTCCGGTGCTCACGCCCGAGAAACCGGAATCGTTCTGTTGGCCGTCCTGATACGGACCAGCCTTTCACTGGCTGACTCGTCGCGACACGACCCCCACTTCTTTTCCAACGTGGGCGTCGGCTGGCGGTACTGAATAAATTGCACCATTTTATTTTCCGGCTAGCGTTTGCGAAAAAAGTAGTTCGGGTTTTTCGCGACAAGTTCATAGTCACCCGTGGCCAGAACCTCCTGCACCACCCGACAAACGCCCCAGCCGGCTTCCCATTCACTCCGCGGCAGTCTCGAATACGGCAGCATCCGCTTCGGATGAACCCGCGAGCAGTCGGCGATCGCCGGGAATCAGTGTTGGTAGACGGCGTAGCCGAGTTCGCGGAGTTCCTGTGCCCAGGCCGCCTCCGTCGCCACGGCGTCGGCCCAGGTCATGGCCGGGAAGTCGGCGTAGAGGTCGGGGCGGAGCCGCCGGGCGTGTCGCTGCACGAGCGGACACCCCTTGTGGCCGCGCAGGTGGTTGGCAAACCGCACCTCCGGGTCGAGCCCCGTCGAGCCGACGTAGAGGCAGGTCTGATCGGGCTTCGTGTAACGATTCTGCCGGATGAACCGCCGCTCCCGGCGGACTTCCGCGCCGAGTTCCACGACGTAGACGCGATGGTGGAGCCGGCGGCGGCGGGACTGTCGGCGGCGGATCGGCATGGGGCGAACCCGGCGGCATCACCAACCAAACGGAGAGGGCGGGATTCGAACCCGCGGTCCAGCTTTTGACCGGACACGTCTTTAGCAAAGACGCGCATTCGACCGCTCTGCCACCTCTCCAAACCCCGGCGAAATCCGCATGGACGAGGATCTCGCCGGAGAGTCTATTCTGGACCCCTTCCGCCGGTCACGCAAGGAGGCTCCGCCCGCCATGAGGATCACGACGTTTCCGGCTCTCGTCCGGCACGCCACCCGCGCCGCGCTCCTGCTGGCGGCGGGCACCGGGCCCGCCGCGGTCGCCGCCGAAATGATGGCCGCCGCGCGGGCGAGCATCCAGGCCGCCGACGCCAGGCGGCACGTCTCCGCCCTCGCCGACGACACGCTCGAAGGCCGCGAAGGGGGCAGCCGGGGCGGACGGGCCGCCGGCAGCTACATCGTCAGCCACCTCGAAAAACTCGGCCTCGAACCGGCCGGCGACAACGGCAGCTGGTACCAGCAGTTCGGCGGGATGCGCAACATCCTGGCGATCGCCCGCGGCAGTGATCCGGCCGTCGCCAACGAACTGATCGTCGTCGGCGCCCACTACGACCACGTCGGCTACGGCAACTCCGGCAACAGCTACGGCCCCTTCGGATTCGTCCACAATGGCGCCGACGACAACGCCTCCGGCGTGGCCGGCCTGATCGAGATGGCGGAGGCGATGCAGCACCTGCCCGCCCGCCCCCGCAGGCCGATCCTCTTCGCCTTTTGGGACGGCGAGGAGAAGGGCTTGCTCGGCTCCTACCACTTCGTGCGGGTGCGACCGGCCCTCGTCGCCCCGCTCTCGATCGTCTTCGCGGTGAACATGGACATGATCGGGCGGCTGCGTGGCGAACGGCTCGAGGTCTACGGAGCCCGCACGTCGGAGGGCCTGCGGGCGGCCGTCTTCCGCTCCAACAACCGGCCGGGGGCGGCGCCGCTCGAGCTGGCCTTCGACTGGGCCATCGAGGAGGACTCCGACCACTATCCGTTCATCGCGGCCAAGATCCCGACCGTGATGTTCCACACCGGCCTGCACGACCAGTATCACCGCCCCAGCGACGACGTGCAGCTCGTCAACTTCGAGGGCATCGAGCCGGTGGCCCGGCTCGCGCTCGACTTCGTGACGGCCCTCGCCAACGATCCCGGCCCGCCCCGACGGTTTCGGCCGCAGGCGCGGCAGGAATCGGATGCCACTCGAAAGGCGCTCGAGGCTCCGCCGCCGGCGATGTCGAAGTCGACGTCGACGTCGACGTCGGTCGCGAAACCAGGTGACGGTCCGCGGCCCCGCTGGGGCATCGGCACCCGCGAGGATCCCGCCGAGCCGACGGCGCCCGTGATCGTGCGGATCACCGCCGATTCACCAGCCGCGCGGGCCGGCATGACGCTGGGCGATCGGGTGATCACCATCGACGGCCAGGAGATCGGCAGTCAGGCGGAGATGGTCGCCAGGCTCGCAGCCGCCGGCGACCGGGTGGCTCTCGAGGTCGATCGCAAGGGCAGGCTCGTGCGGATCGACATGGCTCTGGATGGGGCCCCGGCAGCGGGCGCCACGGCGCCCTGAAAGCCGCGGCCAGCCACGGCGACGATCCGCAGCGATGAGCACGGATCGCGACGGCCGGTCATGCGGATGACGCGACCTCAGTCGTCGTCATCCTCTTCGTCTTCGTCCTCTTCTTCCCACTCCTCGTCGTCGTCTTCCCACTCCTCGTCGTCGTCTTCGCCGTCCTCGTCCTCGTCTTCGTCTTCGTCTTCCTCGTCGTCATCGTCCTCGACTTCTTCCCACTCGTCGTCATCGTCTTCGAGTTCGTCGTCGCCTTCCTCGTCCTCTTCCTCTTCTTCGTCGTCTTCGTCTTCGTACTCCTCGTCTTCGTCCTCGTACTCCTCTTCTTCACCATCGTCATCGTCATCGTCGTCATCACGTGCGGCTACGACGGCGAGACGATCGAGCCGGCTGCCGGCCGTCGCGTCGAAGAGATCCTCCGCGGCGAGCAAATCGGGGAGTTCGCTCCACGAGAACACGTCGGCGTTCAGCACGTCTTGATGGCCTCGGCTACTCGTCGCAATCGTCACGGCAATACCTCCAAAAGTCTGTTCCCAGTCGCTGCGGTGCGGCCCGCGGGCAAACTGCGAACGAGAAAGGACGAAACGGAAGACTCTCGAAAAACCAGTTGCGAAAAACCAGGTGCGAACCAATCACTCGGACTCGAACCAGAACGACAACCAACAACCGACTGGGGCGAACCCGTGCCGGTTCCGGAACATTTCTGTACCCGATCGTCCGAAATGATCCAACAGGCTGAACAAAAAAATCAGGCGCGGGCGAAGAATTTCGGGACACTGTCGCCCGTGCGGCCGCCTTTTTCCGGCCGGACGCGAAAGTTTGTCGCCGCCGCGAACTCGATGCAAGGGTCGGGCGGCCGGGAGTCCTTTTCCGGCCGGTCGGCGACCGTTTCCGCCGGCCCCCTCAGCCGTCTGGATGGCCGCCGGGATCGCCCGCATCGGCGGGGGGGGCGGCGTCTGGCCCGCCTCCGTCGCCGGGTTCGATCCTAGGCAGCTCGACGGGTTCGATCCTTGGCAGATCTTCGATCCGGGCCAGCCCGAACGCCTGGAGGAATCGGCGCGACGTCACGTAGACATTGGGCCGCCCGAGGTCTTCCGTGCGGCCGCCGATCGCGACAAAATCCCGCTCCATCAGCTGGCGGAGCATGTCTTCGCAGCCCACGCCGCGAATGGCTTCGATCTCGGCGCGGGTGACGGGCTGCCGGTAGGCCACGATCGCCAAGGTTTCGAGAGCCGCCCCCGACAGACGGTTTTCGGCCGGGGTGCCCAGGAGCCGTCGCACCCAGGGGCCCAGCGCCGCCCGGGTCAGCAGGCGAAAGCCCCCCGCGATCTGCTCGATCCGAAAGGCAGACCCCGACTCGTCCTGCAGCCGCTTGAGCTCGCGGATGAGCGTGCGGGCCCGGGTGCCGTCGGGCAGCTGCGCGAGCTTCGCCAGCCGCCGCGTCGAGAGCGGCTCCCGGGCCAGAAACAGGGCGGCCTCCAGCCGGGCCAGTTCGTCGGAGCGATGGTGCGGCCCCGGGCCGGTGGGCTCAGCGGATGCGGGGCTTCGCCGCCGCCGGGCGGAACGCCGGCGGGTACGTCCCGCAAACCGCCGGGTTTCGAGCCCGGGGGGCGGGCTCCAGGCCCGGGCGAGCTCGAACCGTGGCCGCGGGAAGTACGGGGCTCGCATCACGCCGTCCCTTGCCTGCGCTTTCGGTCTGGACGAACTGAACTGATCAGCGGAATCGGTCGCTCGGCAGGCCGCCCACGCCGTCCGCCCCGCCGGCTGCCGGGCTCAGGGGCTGGGCGGTCAGCCGTTGCCGCCATGCCAACACCTGATCCAGGAGCGCAGCCGAGGCGGAGCCGGCGTCATGCCCGCTGGCCTGAAAAACCCGTTGGAGCTGGCCGGTCGCATCGACCGGCACCCGGCATGTGCTGCTGTAGAGCCCTTCGGGCCCCGCCTGCGGCAGGCACTCGAAGGATACCGCTCCGAGCGCCTTGAGCTGTTTCTCGACCGCCAGCTGGTCTCGTGCCTGCTGATCGCGAACCTGCCGCGTGCGGTCGGCCAGCAGGGCCACCGCCGGCTCCGGCGGCGCGACCGACACCGGAGCCGCCGGCGTCGGTGCCGGGGCGTGGGCAGCGGCGACATCCTTCGCGGATCGATCGAGCCAGCGGTGGGCGGCCGAGGCGACATGCCGTCGCACCGCCGCGCGGTAGTCCGGCGGGATGAGGTGCGAAAACATGGCCAACGACGGCACGATCAGCATGCAGCTCATCAGCACCAGGGAACGTAGCTTCATGATGTCTCGTCTGGCGACGTCCGGCCGGCAGGGGCGATCCCGGCCGGGTCGGGGACGATAGCGGCAGGCCCGCCCGCCTTCAATCCGAAATCGGAGGCCGCCGCAGGGGCTCTGGAGCGGCGAAAACCCCGGAAATCCCCCGACTGCCTGGGCCTCCGCGGGCGGGCGGGGCCGGTGGGGCACGATGGTCGGGCGGCCCGCCACGGTTCACAATACCGAGCACGCCTCTTTGAATACGTTCCGCCGCGAGTCATCCGCGGCATGGTTGGCAGGAAAGCCCGATGTCGAAGATCGCGATCAGCCTGTGCGGTGAAGGACGCGGCCATGCCACCCGGATCGGCACGTTGGTCGAACACCTCGAACATGACCACGACATCCTGCTGTTCACGCCGGCCGACGCATGGGAGCTGCTCTCCAAACGGTTTGGGGAGGGGCATCCACGCGTGCGGGTCGTGGAGATCCCCGGCATCGTCTTCGAATACACCGACGGGCGGCTCGACGTGATGCGGTCGATTGCGGCCGGGCTCGATTACCAGGCCCGTCAGCTCGGACCGCTCGTCGATCGGCTGATGCGGGAGCTCGACGCCTTTCACGCCGACCTCGCCATCACCGACTTCGAACCCGCCCTGCCGCGGGCAGCCAGCCGGCAGGGCATCCCGCTGGTGAGCATCGACCACCAGCACTTCCTGCTCGCCTACGACCTCGAGGCCCTGTCGTGGTCGCTCCAGTGGAACGCGTGGTTCATGAGCCATGCGGTGTGGATGTATGTCGTGGAGGCGGCCGATACCGTGGTGTCGGCCTTTTTCCGGCCGCCGCTCCGCCGCGGGTGGGAGCACGTCGTGCAGGTGGGACCACTGCTGCGCCGCGAGGTCACGGCGGCGGCGCCGCACGACGGCGGGTATCTGGTCAGTTATCTGCGGCGTCACACGCCCTTCTCCGCGGTGGAGGCACTCGCCGACTGCGGCCTGCCGGTGCGGGTGTATGGGCTGGGAGAGCGCGAGCGGGCGGGCAACGTGTCGTTTCACGCGATCGACGAGCGGCGGTTCGTGGAGGATCTGGCCGGCTGCCGCGCGCTGGTGAGTGCGGCCGGCAACCAGCTCATCGGCGAGAGCCTGCACCTCGGCAAGCCGCTGCTCGTGCTGCCCGAGCGGGCCCATTCGGAGCAGTTGATGAACAGCTCGTTCCTGGCGGCCATGGGGTGCGGCGATTTCGCCCTGCTCGAGGAGGTGACGCCGGCGCGGGTGCGCGAATTCCTCGACGGCGTCGGCCGCTACGCCCCGGCGCTGGCCAGCGTGACGGGCCGGATGGACGGCACCCCCGACACGCTCCGGGTGATCAGCCGACGGCTGGCGGCCGATGCGGCCGCAGGCAGCGGACGATCGCCGGGGTCATCGCCCGCATCGCCCGCGCGCGATGGCTGATCACGGCCTTCACGTCCGGCGAAAGCTCGCCGAAGGTCCGATGGTATTCCGGCACGATGAAGAGCGGGTCGTAGCCGAAGCCGCCGCTTCCCTGGGCACGCTCGGCGATGACGCCGCCGCAGACACCGCTCGACACGGCCACGATGGTGCCCGCGGGATCGGAGAGCGCGGCGTGGCAGGCATAGTGGGCCTGTCTGGCCGATGCGGGATGCGCCGCCAGCCGCTCCAAGAGCAGGGCGTTGTTGCGGGCGTCGGTGGCGTCGGCGCCGGAGAACCGGGCCGAGTAGATCCCCGGGGCGCCGCCGAGGGCGTCGACGACGAGGCCGCTGTCCTCGGCCAGCACCCAGCGGCCCAGCGCCCTGGCCTGCTGCGAGGCCTTGAGGGCCGCGTTCTCGGCGAACGAACTCCCCGTCTCTTCAACCTCGACCGCGGCCAGGCCGGCGAGCGAGCAGCAGCCGATGCCGAGGGGCGCGAGCAGTTCGGCGAGTTCCCGCAGCTTGCCCGAGTTGGTCGTTCCCAGCACCAGCGTCTCGGCGGCTTCCATCGACGCGTCTCCCTCGCGGCCTCTTCTGCTGACCGGTTCAGCGCCGGCCGGTGGGCGCGCGCGGCACGTCGATCGGCCTGGGCTGCACGTCGAGTAGCACGCCGTCGATGCTGCGGGGCATGATCTGGCCGGCCGCGAGCTTCGTCGGATCGGGCCCGAGTTCCCTCACGATCCGCACGATCTCCGGATGGGGGGCCGTCGTACCGTCGGCCTGGGGGACGGCGAGTTGGTCGATGGTGCCGACGCAGACGATGCTCGAATCGCGGTCGTGGAATTCCCACGCCTGCCAGCCCTTGCGGCGCAGGGTTTCGGTGAGGCGGTGCGCCTTCTCGGCCGCCTCCACGAGCCGTCCCTGGAATTCCACCTCCTTGCCCCCTTCCTGGATGGCCTTCTGGTCGAAGGTGCCGGCGCCGGTGAACGTCGCCACCCTCACGCTGTAGCGAGCGGGGCAGTCGAGCAGGCTGTTGGTGACGTCGGCATTCATGTCGAGCACGAACTTGTCGACCTGCTGCCGCGTGAAAAAGTCCTCGGGCAGGAGCGGGTTGGGGATCACGAACGCCAGGTGCATCGGCCCCTTGGCGGCGTTCTTGTCGAAGCCCATCATCCGCTTGAACTCGGCGAACGACTGGCTCTTCCCCTTGTTGCCGCTGAGCGACTCCGGCTGCAGCGTCTTGATCTTCGCGAGCATCTTCTGGCCGCGGGGATCGTCGAAGGAGGCGAAGTCTCCCACGAGCACGGCGACCTCGATCACCTGCTCCGACTTGGCGAATCGCATCTTCTTCGGCGTGCCGTCGGGATTCAGGCCCAGGCCGCGCTGGTTGCCCGTGAAGTCGAACGATTTCTCGTGCGTGTAGGCCTTCAGCTTGTGCGTGCCGCGCAGTTCCTGCACCAGCCGCCGGGCGTCGTCGCGGGCGCCCTCGCCGCGGAACGTCGTCGCCAGCACGAGCCACGGCCCGTCGCTTTCGGCCAGTGGAAACATCGCCTTGGGGTCGATCGAGTCCTGCGAAAACCAGGCCGTGGGCAGCCAGCCGGTCTGGGCGGCCGACTCGGCGGCATGCGCCGCCAGTCCGATGGCCAGCAGCACGGGCAGCGTCCAGCGGCGGGAAGCTCGAACAGTCACGCGACGGGCTCCTGACGGGGCTCGGGGATTGCCTGGGGACTTGATTGGCTGGGCATTTGGGGGAGCAAAGGCGAAACGGTAGCGGCCAGCGGCCACCGAAGCCAGAGCGGTTGCCGCCGGGAAACACGGGCAAGATGGAGCCTGATAGAGTGGGGTGGCGGCGCGGACCGGGCATCCAGCGGCGGTCGGCCGCAAGACCGGAAGAAAGGAATGGAGTCGTGGGCCAGCGGCCGAGGTTTCGCACATTTGTGACGACCGCCGTGATCGGGGCCTGGCTGGCAGCCTTGATCGTTCCTCCGACCCTGCTCTTGCAGGCGCGGTCGGGGTGGCTCGAACAGCTCGAACGGCCCGAGGCTCAGGCCGAGTGGGATGCGTTTCGTCGCGACATGGGCCGGCAGTCGGGGCGGGACGGGCCGGTCCAGCGGAAGGTGCCCAAGAGCGTCGAACCCCCCGCGCGGGTCTGGCTGAGGGATTACTTCCAACTGGCCGTGATGGCCTGGGTGTTGTTCGTGGGTGTGCTCGGAGGCTTCTTCTGCCTGCTCGTGGCGGGCACGGCGGGCAGGGGTGATGGCGCGAGCGATGGCGATTAGCGGCCCGTCACTTACCCAACACGAGGCCCGCCGTCAGCACGACGACGACCAACAGCACGAGCGCGATGCCGAGAACACCGAGGAGTGAGAACACGATTGGCGACCCAATGGTGGGAAGGCGGGGCCGGAAGTCGGCGTGGAGGGCTTTGGTGGCGGGGTGGGGATCTCGCCACCCCACTCTTAAACAAC
>JBJTSM010000657.1:0-5560 GCA_046076685.1 Planctomycetia bacterium
TCAGCCTGACGGAGCAGCTGCCCGACCTCGAACTCGGCGAATATCTCTACAGCGAGAACATCGGCGCCTACTCGGCGGCCAGCTCCACCCACTTCAACGGCTTCCCGCCGGCGAAGGTGGTGCACGTCAACCAGTGACACACCCGCCGCTCATGCCTCTCTCATTCAACGCACGACGGCAGGCTTTTCTGCAGAACGATTGCAATCAGCGGCTCGCGACCTTACGCGAACCACACCGCCCCATTTTATCGCGAGTCCGCTGCACTGCTTTGTTCTGGCGCCCTACTCAATCCTCCTGCGAATCCACAGCGGATCCCGCCGAGCATCAATCACGGCCACCACAAGCAGCACGCCATTGCTCAAAGCGTAGTAGATGCAGAAAGGGAACCGCTTGGACAAGGCGCGTTGGTATCCGTACTCGATTTCATGGATGCCGCCGTAGTAGGCGAGCGACTCTATGTCCGCGATCAGGCAACTACGGAAATAGTCTCCCAGCCCAGGGGACTGCCGCTCGTAAAACCAGTAGCCCTCGGCGATATCGGCTTCGGCATCGGAGGAGATGCTGACAATCATCGGCCGAGCTGCATCAAGCGGGCCTTCGCATCAGGCCATGCAGAAATCGTTGCCCGGCCATCCTCGAGGCGACGCCTGCGCTCGTCCAATACTTCACGGTGCCACTCAGGCGACCTCACATCGCAAGGGCGAGCGCAAAGGCTTTGCCATACGCTTTCAAGCAGCTGGATCTTCTCGGCGACCGACAAAGACTCGATCTGGATGTCAACGGACATGGCAACCTCCTACGAACCCTCCCGATTATACCGAAGCACCCGCACATCGCCCCAGCCAGAACGGTGGCGATCAGCGGCTCGCGGCCAAACGATCATCCGCACCGCTTGGCTTCATCGCGAGTCCGCTGCATCGCTTTGTTCTCCCTTTTCTTCGGACTCACCCGGAGCCGGAATCCCAAGGTCACGGCAGATTTTCTTCACGAGGTTGTCGGGGATCTCACGATGTCGCGGCACGGCGGACCTTTGATTGAGCGTCGGATTTCCCCACCACGAATGGATTCCGCCTTCGCGCACCAATTCGCAGCCATGATCCACCATATGGCGAACAAAATCGCGCCGCTTCACGGCTGCAGCGTTACTTCTTCGAATTGCTCGCCCGCTGCCTTTCGTGCATCTTCACGATTCATCTCGATGGCCTCGACCAGGGCTTCACGCAAGTTCGAAAGAAGCTCCTCGCGCGTCTCGCCCTGCGAATTCACGCCAGGCACTTCCTCAACCCAGCCGATCCACCACCGACCGTCGCGGCGAATAACGGCTGTGTAAGGGGTCGCGGTCATTGAAGGCTCCAGTTGCGGGACTGAGTAAGACGAACGGACGCCTCTGCAGAATACCACACGGGGCATCACGTCCCTACGGGAGAACGATCTAATTGAGCCGCACTGACTGCCGGATAACACCGTTATTCACCTATTTATGCCGCACTCGCGGGTATGGGTCAACGCGGACTTCTGCAAGTCGAACGGATCTTCGAGCATGTCGCCGGAACGCAGAGGCTGATGTTCGCGGTGATGTACGGCGCGGGACTCAGGCATCTCGAATGTCGCCGCCTACGGATCAAGGACATCTGCTTCGATTCAAGGGCATATCGTCGTTCGCTCGGGCAAGGGCGACAAAGACCGGATCACCGTGCTGCCGGAGATGGCTCGCGAGATGCTCGAGCGGCAGGCACCGGGCCCTGCCTCTACTCCCGCACCGCCTCGATGAGGTGGTAGGTCTTCACCGGCTCGCGGGCGACATCCCGCCATGATCGGGGCAGGGTCTCGAGGTACCACGTGGGCTGCTTCGTGACGATCAAAAGCGTGCCCCCGGGAGCCAGCGCCCGCCGGGCGGCCTCGACGAAGAGTTCGGCGATGCGGAAGTCGGCGTAGTAGGGCGGGTTGGCCACCGCCAGGTCGTAGCTGCCCGGCTCGGGCACGTCGCCCCCGCACTCGAGCGCCACCGTCAGGTTGTCGAGGCCGTTCAGGGCGGCCCCACGGCGGGTGCATTCCACCGCCCGCGCCGCGGCATCGAAGGCATGGACGTGCACGCTCGGGTCGCGGGCGGCCATGCCCAGCGCCACGCAGCCCGACCCGCAGCCGATGTCGACCACCCGCGTGTCGGCGGCGAGATCCACGGCATTGAGCAGGTGGCGGGCGCCGGGATCGATCCGCCGGTGCGCGAAGACGCCCGGCCGGGTCACCGCCGTGAGCAGCCGGTCGCGGTCGCGAAACACGAACTCGCAGGAGAAATCACGGACCTTCGCCAGCTCGCGTGTCTTCTGCACGATGTAGGCCACCGTGTCGGTGCCCGGCCGCACCCGCACCGTCTCCCCGGTCTCGGCCAGCTGTTCCCGCAGCCAGTTGTCCTGGGGATTGTCGATCGCGGCCACGAGTCGGCCACCGATCGCCAGCTGCACGAAGGCCGACTGGAGAATGTCCCGCGACAGTTCCGCCTCGCCGCTTTTCGAGAGCGGTACGACGGCGAGGTCGTAGGGGCCGGGTGGGATGTCCGCGGCACAGACGGCGCGTAATCCCGGCGGCGGCGATTCCCAGGCCGCCACGGCCGCCGCCTCGGGGAAGCGATCGAGAAACCAGGCCGTGACCTCCGCGTCGGGATGCTCACAGGCCAACGCGAAGGCCGCCTGTCCGCGGCCCGTCGTCGTGCAGACGGCCCGCAGGCCGGGGCCACCGGCTCCATGGTCGGCGACGACCGCGCGGGCGATTTCGAGGGCGTGCGTTTCGGCGGGACGGGCGGGGAGGGCGATCGACATGGTGTCGACGATCATACCGCACGGTCGGGCCTCATTCCGGTACCGGCGGCCTCGCTGCCCCTTCACCATCCGGGCCGCCCGGGCCGCCACCGGGGCCGCCCGGTCCGCGGCCTTCGCGGCCCCGTCCGCCGGGCCCGCCGCGGCCGCCCGCTCCGCCGCGCATCCGCTGGATCTCCTCGGCGAATCTGGCCAGTTCCTCGCGGTCGAGTTTGCCGTCGGCGTCGACGTCGAACTTCATGGCGTGCTCCACGAACCGCTCCGGCGAGGGCGGGCCGCCAGGGCCGCCGCCACCAGGACCGAATCCTGGGCCACCACGCCCCTCGCGCGGACCGCCGCGACCTTCTCGAGGACCTCCCGGCTCACGTGGCCCGCCGGGCCCGCGTCGGCCTTCGCGAGGCCCGCCGGCCCCTTCCGCGGAGCCGCCGCGGTCAGGCGGCCCATCCGGCCGCCCGGGCGGCTGGGCGCAGCATTCCGTCACGAACGCCACGGCGAGCACCACGATGGCCATGAACCTGGCGAGTTTCAGCACGGATTTCATCATTATCTCCTCGGCAAAAAGGGAACCGGCCCGGCGACCGAACATGCAGACCGACCGATCCGCCGGCCAACTGCGTGTCGACTCATCTCGTCCTCTTCAACGGCCGAAGCGGCCACGGGTTGCACACGCGGATTTCGGCCGCAGCGAGCGGTGCATGCCCCTTCCCGGCCGGCGGTGTCATTCCAAGTATTCGTTCGACCAGGTGCTGAAGAGATCGCCCCGCTTCACGCGGGCCGCATCCTCCCGCATGACCTCGGGCGTGCGACGGATCACCCGCGACGTGCCGTGACGGCCGCGGCGATACCGCGAGTGGGCCCGGGCGGCTGGGCCGCTGTTGCGGGGCGGGATCGCCGACGTCTGGGCCTGCGGCGTCTGGGCCTGCGCAGCGGGCGGCTCGGCACCGAAGGCTCTGGCACCCGGCAGGCTCGTGCCGCCGACGGCCAGCAGGGCCGCCACGACGACGAACCGCGTCGGCTGCGGGAGCCACGTCATTTCCCGGCCTTCTCCGGCAGGGGCTCGAGCGAAAGCGGATCGCGGAGCGGAAGGTGCTTCACCCGGCCGCCGAAGAACTCGCTCATGCTGGCCCGCTTCTCGAGGTCGCCGGGGGCGATCTTCTCCCAGTCGCCCACCACCAGGATCGCCATCGTCGCCGGGTCGAGATGCTTCCGGGCCACCCGCCTGATGTCCTCCGCGGTCACGGCCCGCACCTTGTCGCGAAACGTCTTCCAGTAGTCCTTCGGTCGCTTCGTCCACTCGTCGTTGACAAACACCCTGAGCATCTGCGGCCGGCTCTCGAACTGCCGCGGAAAGGTCTCGACGAGGCTTGCCTTCGCCGTCTGCAGTTCGTCGTCGGTGACGAGTTCGTCCCGCATCTTCCCGATCTGCTGCATCACGATCTTGGCGGCCAGCGCCACCGTGGCGTTCTTGCTCTCGAAGCCGGCACGGAAGTCGCCCGGGTAGGCCACCCGGGGCGTGAGCGCCGACCGCACCGAGTAGGCGAGCCCCTCGTTGCTTCGCACCTGCTGCATCAGCCGGCTGGTGAAGCCGCCCGCGCCCAGGATCTCGTTGAGTAGGAGAAAGGGTATCGCGTCGGGATCGTCCCGCGTGATCGCGCGGTTGCCCATCACCACCTTCCCCTGCGGAATGTCCTTGGGCACGTGGTACAGGCCGGGCTCGAGCACCGCTGCGGGCGCGACGGGGTCGGCCACGGGCGAGCCCCGCTCCCAGCCGGCGATCGCCCGCTCCAGCTTGCCGAGCATCTCGCGCTCGTCGAAGTCGCCTGAGACCGACACGATCATGTTGCCCGGGTGGAAGATCCGGCGGTGCATCTCCGCCAGCCGCTCCCGGGAGATCGCGGCGACCGTGCGATCCGTCGGCTCCTGCGCCTCGAAGTGATCAGGGCCGTAGACCAGCCGCTTCCATTCCCGCGACAGGATCGAGGAGGCGTCGTCGTTCCGCTGCTTGAGCGATTCGAGCACGCGGGCCCGCGCCGTCTCCAGGCGACTTGCGTCGAAGGCCGGCGTGCGGAGCATGCCGAGGAAGAGCTTCAGGCTCTCGTCGAAATTGCTCTTCAGGCAGTTCATCGTGGCCGAGGTGAAGGTGTCGTTCGCCGACACGCCGACCTCCGTCGCCAAAAAGTCGAGCGTCTCGTCGAGCGCGGCCGGCGCGGTCGAGGTCGTGCCCCCCTCCCGCACCATCCGCGCGGTCATCGCGGCCAGGCCCGGCACGTCACGCGGATCGAGCGACGCGCCCCCCTTGAAGGTGACCACGAGGTTCACGAGCGGAAACTCGCGCGACGGCGCCAGGTAGACGACCGTCCCGTCGGCGAGCGTGCGGCGAAACGTGGCCGCGTCGGGCGGATCGAAGGCGAGCGGCGGAAAGGCGATCTGCTCGGGCCGGGCGGGCAGGCTGCCGGCGGCGGCCGGGGGCTCCGAACGGGCGCGGTGCCGCGGCGAAGGCGAACTAGGTGCGGTGCGAAGAGGCACAGGAACGGGAAGCAGGCACGAAAGGGCGGCGTGGTCATGAGCATGCGGATGTTGTCGATCCTCCTGGCGGTGGGCGTGATCGGGCTGGTGTTTCTCTCGCCGCGGCACCGCGCCCGCTCGGAGCCCCCCGCGGCCGCAGCCACGCCGCCGGCCGCTGCCAGGACCGACAAGAAGCCCGCTCCGCCCCCGGCCGCCGCCGGCAGCCTGCCCGCCCGGCCCGA
>JBJTSM010000658.1:0-2315 GCA_046076685.1 Planctomycetia bacterium
GCGACCACGTCGCGGGAAAAAACGGCACAGCCGGCGGGCTTCGCGAGCACCGCCGTCAGCGGCCGCATCTCCCGCCAGGCATGCCAGCAGAGAAAATAGAGCCCGACCGAGAAGAGCGGATCGGCGGTCGCGCCGAGCAGCGCGATCACGAGCAGGTCGACGAGCGTGTCGGCCGACCGCCGCACAGCCCCTGGGATGCGCCGCGTGGCCAGCGTCTCGACGGTGAACGCCACGACGGCGGCCCCCGTCAGGCAGATGCCCGCCGCGCGGATCGTCGCCGTCGAGAAGGGCACCGCGTGCGCTCCGCCGTCATGCGCGACGAGCCCGATCACCTCGGCGACGAGGGCGGCCGAGTCGGCGGGCCACGCGGCCAGCGGCACGCCGAGCACGCCCGCCCCGCGGGCGACCGCCGCCAGCACGAGGCCGCCCCAAGTGGGCGTCGGGGCCGGCACCTGCCCGAGGGCATGAGAGAGGCCGAAGTGCGAGATGCTCAGGGCCCCGAACAGCACGAGGACCGTGCGCGGCCCGATCACGAACGCGAGCAGCACCACCGCCATGAGGGCCGTGTAGATCGTGAACAGCCGGAGGGTGGCCGACTTTCCGCAGAGCCGCCACGAGACGGCGAGATCGGCGGCGCCGTGCGGCAGCCCGACGAACACGATCGCGATCAGCCACGGCACGGCCCCCATCCGCGTCGTCCACCCGGGCCCGCACCAGAGCGACACGATCGCCGCCGCCAGCAGGCACCCGAGTGGAACGACGCGGAAGAGCAGGCTATCCACGCAGCCTCGACTCGGCGTGGGAATGACCCATGGCCTGGATGCCGTGGTAGGCGACCAGCCCGAATCCCACCTTGTTGATCACGTCGGCGACGTTGTAGACGATCTCGCGCAGCTCGCCGTAGCCCGAGCGGGCCATCAGGAACCCGATCGGATAGATCGCCCAGCCGAACAGCACGAACAGCCGCATCGTCTCGAGCGCCCGGGCCAGGGGGGCCGGCGCCTCGCCGATCGCCTGCCCCAGCTGCACGTAGAGCACGGCCACGATCAGCAGCTCGCACACGCACGACACGAGGAAAAACGTCCACCAGCGTTCGGAATTCACCGGCGACGTCTCGGCGATGAAGGCCGTGACGATCATGGCCACGTCGAGCGCGACGAGCTGGCAGAAGAACTTCGTGCCGCGTTCGCCCATCCGCAAGAGCAGCGGGAACTTGATCAGCAGGAGCGGCGTCGTGAACAGCCAGTCGACGTAGCGCAGGGCGGTGGGGAACTGGCCGCCCGACTCCTGGTAGACGTGCGTCATCTTGAAGTAGTGGAAGCAGGCGATCGCGCAGATCAGGCCCGCCACGACCATCGTGCTGCGGTACGCGGGATCGACCGAGTCGCGGAGCAGGAAGAAATAGAGGGCGCCCGCGCCCATCGCCACGGTGCCCGCGAAGAAGAGGTAGAGCGTGATCGACTGGAGCGGGGCATTTTTCGTGAAATCCATCGACAGGGCGGTGGCATGGTCGGCGAGGGCCGCCACCTGGGCGAGAAGAGGGTGCATGGGAGCCTCCGGGGATGAGTGCCTGCAGTACGGCCGATGCTAGGGAGGCCGCAGGGCGAAAGGCAAAGCAATCCGGGGCGACGCCGTTGGAAGCGGTTTGCCCGAGGGGTCAGGCTCCGCCGCTGCCGAGCCGGGCCCGCATCCGCGCCTGAGCGGCGATGTCGAGCCCCACGCGGTCGTTCCAGGCCGCGAGCAGCCGCCGGAAGACGGGGCCCGGGAGGCCGGTGCCGATGCCGCGGCCGTCGAAACGGGTGGCGGGCAGGAGGCAGTTGGGCGTGCTCGAGAGCAGGATCTCGTCGGCGGCGGCAAGATCCGCCTCGGTGAGCGACCGGGTCTGCCAGGAGAGCCCGAGCGATTCCGCCAGCAGCTGCGTGTAGCGCAGGCTCACGCCCGCGAGCGCGTCGGCCGCCGCCGGTGCGACGATCGTGCCGGCGGACACGATCGCGATGTTGGCGGTCGAGGTCTCGCTGACGCGGCCGTCGAGGTGGCAGACGACCGCCTTCGCCCCCGGTTCGGCGGCATGCGCCTCCCGGTCCGCGAGGAAATAATGCAGCCGGCTCCTGACCTTCGCATGCACCGGCCAGCAGGCATCGGGCACCTGCCGGACCGACACGCTTCGTAGCGACACGCCCGTCTCATAGGCCTTCGCCCAGAGCGAAAACGCCAGCGGAAAGGTGTGGATCACCGTCCGGGGCCGGCCTCCCCTGCCGCCATGCTGAGACGGTTGATCGCCCGGGGTGACGAAGATCACGAGTCCGAGATCGTCG
>JBJTSM010000659.1:0-3555 GCA_046076685.1 Planctomycetia bacterium
GCGGCTGGTTCGCGGAGCACCGCGGCGAGCCGTTCACGATCGAAGGGGTGGCCCGGCGGGCCACGCGGATCGAGGTGGACGACCCGTGGAGGCAAAAGCAGCTCGGCGCCGATCACTACTGGGAGCTTTTCGTCTTCGTGCGAACGCCCCTGCTCGAGGTGCATGGCCGCCTGCAGGAGGATTACCCGGTCGTCTGCTGTGTCCGCACGCTGCCGGCGGGCATGCCGACGGGCCAGCGGATCAGCGAGCGCGTGCGGGTTTCCGGCTTCGCGTTCAAGCGTTATCGCTATCCGCTGCCCGACGTGAAGATCTCCTCGTCGCAGGGGGACGAGCAACAAAAGGGGCTGTCCCAGGAGACGGCCCTGCTGATCGGCAGCCGCGCGACCTGGCGGCCCGCGCCGAGCCCGGCCGCGGAGGTCAATACGCTGGGCTGGATCTTCCTGGCGATGGCCGCGGTGGTCGGCGCGGCGCTCGTGCTGGCCGCCTGGTCATTCACGCGTGATTCCCGCCGCCGTGACCGGCAGGCCCGCAAGGATCTGCCCGACCGCATCGGCCTGCCCTGAGCGTTTCCGGCTCCCGCGCTTTCCCGGGGATTTTCCGCGGGACTTGTCGCCGCGGCGGGCGGTGGCGACAACCTGTGTTCCGCGAAGTCCGCGTTTCGAACCACTCCGAGGAATTTCCGCATCATGCGACGAGCGAAGATCTCGATCATCGGCGCCGGCAACGTCGGCGCCACCACCGCCCATTGGTGTGCCGCCGCCGAACTCGGCGACATCGTGCTGCTCGACATTCCCGCCACCGAAGGGATGCCCGCCGGCAAGGCCCTCGATCTCTTCCAGTCGTCGCCGATCGTGGGTTTCGACTCGCGGCTGACGGGCACCACCAACTGGGCCGACACGGCCGGCAGCGACGTGGTGGTGGTCACCGCCGGCATCGCCCGCAAGCCGGGCATGAGCCGCGACGATCTCCTCTCCACGAACGCCAAGATCGTCGGCGACGTGGCGGCGCAGATCCGCGCAACGAGCCCGGAGGCCGTCGTCATCGTCGTCAGCAATCCGCTCGATGCGATGGTGCAGCGGACGTTCCAGGTCACCGGCTTTCCCCCGGCCCGCGTGATCGGGCAGGCGGGCATTCTCGACACGGCCCGCTACCGTGCCTTCCTCGCGATGGAACTGGGCGTGAGCGTGGAAGACATCTCCGCGATGCTGCTCGGCGGCCACGGCGACACGATGGTGCCGATTCCCAGTTGCACGAGCGTGGGGGGCATTCCGGTCACCCAGCTGATCGCTCCCGAGCGGCTCGAATCGATCGTCACGCGGGCCCGCAACGGCGGCGCCGAGATCGTCAGCCTGCTCAAGACCGGCAGCGCCTACTACGCCCCGGCCGCGGCCACGACGCAGATGGTCGAAGCGGTGGTCAAGGACAAGAAGCGTCTCGTGCCCTGCGCCGCCTATTGCGACAAGGAATACGGCGTCGGCGGCTACTTCGTGGGTGTGCCGGTCATCCTTGGGAGCGGTGGCGTGGCGCGGATCGTCGAGCTCAAACTGCTGCCCGACGAGCGGGCCGCGCTCGACAAGAGCATCGCCGCCGTGAAGGAACTCGTGGGCGTGATGGATCGGCTCACGGGCCACAAGCCCGCCTGAGCATGTCCTGCACGCCTTCGCGGGCTTGCCTGGATTGCCTCGCTTGCGCCGGCCGGGTGGCGGGCTGATCCTGCCGTTGCCGGGGGGGATGTGTTCGGCTACAAACCGCCGTCCCTGAGAAACAGCCCGAGCAGCCCGCATGCCGCGGGACCGGTTGTTTCTCCGGGCCCTGGCTCCATCACGATCTGCCGAGGTGTCCGATGCGTCGTCGCCTTCAGAAACAATCACCGCGAAGCGGCGCCGGTCGCCAGGGCGGGATTCCCGCCGCAGCCGCGTGCGGCCTGCCGGCCTCCTCGACCGCCTGGCTCGGCGACGACCGGCTGTTCACGCCGCTCGGCCACGAACCGGGCTACGACTATCCGCTGCTCGTCTGGCTGCCCGACGCCGCCGGGGCCTCCGACGCGGGCAGGCCGTTCGATCTCGGCCGGGTGATGAAGCGGGTCAGCCTCCGCAACTTCGTGGCGGTGCAGCCGGTGATCGCGGCCGACGAGGAGGGGGCCGTCGGCATCGACGAGGCCATCTGGCGATCGATCGAGCGGGTCCGTGACCGGATCGCGATCCACCCCGACCGGATCTTCCTCGTGGGGCAGGGGAGGGGGGGCTCGGAGGCATTTCGCGTCGCCTGCCGTCACCCGCGTGAATTCGCCGGCGTCGTCTCGCTGGGCGGTCGGTTTCCGCTCGACGAGGGACTGTTTGCGCAGCTCGCCCACGTGCGGCGGCTCCCGATGCTGTTCTGCTGCCGGCGGTCGAGCGTCGTCGAGCACGCTGCCCACACCGATCGCACGCTCCGCCTGTTTCACGCCGCCGGAGCTGCACTGGCCATGCGGATCTATCCCGTCGCGAACGACCTGGCCAAGCCTGTGCTCGCCGACGTGAACCGCTGGATCATGGACGAGGTCTGCGGACCGCCCGCCGCCCTCCATTCGCTCTCCGCATCCTGACGAACGGTCTGCTTTCCACCATGACGCCTCCCTCGCATCTTGTGCACGGTCAAAGCGGTGATCGCGGTGGCCGTGGCGTGCCGTCATCGGGCGGCGTGCCGTCGGCCGGGCTCGTGTCGTCGATCGTCGCCGATTGCCAGCGGTCCCGTCGCGAACGCGGCCAGCCGCCGCTCAAGACGACGCTCGACGTGTCGCAGGCGCACGAGCAGGCGGTGCTCGCCGATGCGACGGTCGTCCGCCGGGCGCTCGAACCGCTCGTCCGGCGGGCCCTCGAGTCGGCCTCGCAGCACGATGCCAACAGCGAGATGCCGGCGTTCGCCGAGGTGGTGGTCACCACCGTCGACCTCGGTGACGCGATCGAGATCGAGGTGGCCGACTCCGGGCCCGCGCTTCCCCGCCATGTCCAAACGTGGCTGAATGAAAAGACCGGCCGCTCGTACCATGCCAACGTCGTGCCGGAAGGAGCCGGACTGGCGTTGGCGGCGGTGCGGGCCGTGATCGCCCGTATCGGCGGCGACATGCACGCCACCAACTGCCCGGAAGGGGGCGTCGCCATCACGCTGCGGCTGCCGCGTCGCCAGGCCCGGCGGATGGTCGCCTGACACTCCCGTCCCGTTCACTTCCAATCCGTTCACATTCTCGTCACGAAGGGCCGTGCATGGACGCACAGCATCTTTCGCCGCCGTCCCGCGACCGGCTCTCGTCGGCCATCACGCCCGCGCAGGCGATTGCGCTCGGGCTCGTCGCGGTGTCGATCGGCTGGGCGGTCTGGCTGCTCCGCGACCAGCCGATCAGCGAGGAGGTCGAACTGCTCGCCGGCATGCCGCTGCCTTCGTCCGAGATGGCGATCATGGAGGCGGCCTTCGACCGCGCCCAACTCACCGACCATCGCACGGAAGGGGGCAGGGCGTGATGGCCGACGAGAGCCGGTCGCGGGACGGCGGCGAAAGATGCTGTGCGTCCATGCACGG
>JBJTSM010000660.1:0-3867 GCA_046076685.1 Planctomycetia bacterium
GAGCAGGTCCTT
Source organism: Planctomycetia bacterium (assembly GCA_046076685.1). GTDB lineage: Bacteria > Planctomycetota > Planctomycetia > Pirellulales > UBA1268 > CAMCQY01. The sequence continues at coordinate 13 of JBJTSM010000660.1, forward strand.
GGCCTCGCTCCAGGTGAGCCGGGCGCTCCGTGCCGTGAACGACTCTCCCTCCACGAGCACGTTGCCACCGGCGGCCAGTTCGATCGAACTCCGCCGCTGGCCGGGGGCCGGCGGGGACTGCCCCACCCCGAGCACGTCGCTGGAGATCGTCACGGCCCGCGGCGGCAGGCCGGCCGCCGCATGCGGATCGAGCGTGTCGCCCCACTTGGCGACCGGCCCCCAGATCGCCTCGACCCGCTGATGGAATTCCATCACGCGGCGGTTGATGTTGCCCCGCATGCCCCGCTGGAAATCGACGCCGAGGTAGGTGAGCTCGTCCGCCTGCGCGGGCGCAGGCTGGGGCTGCGCCGCCCCGGGCGACTGTGGTCCGGCGGGCAACGCCATGGCCGGAGGCTGGCCGAACCGGGTGCTTGCCAGCCTTCCGGGGCCCGTGCCCGTGACGTTGCCGGTCGTGCGGTCGATCACGAGGTCGCGGACGAAGAGCTGCTCCACCGACTTGCCGCCCTCCTGGGCGGACGATTCACTCTCGATCCGCACACCGCTGCCGCACGCGATCCGCGCCACGTCGGGCCGTGCGGCCCCCTGCGGCTGGCCCGCGGAGAATGCGAACGGCCTGTTGAAGACCACGTCGAGCGAGCCGGCCCGCACGGTGGTGCCACCGCTGGCGGTGACGACGCGGTCCACGAAGCGGGCAGTGAGCCCGTCGAAGTCCATCCGCCCCTGCCAGGTGACGTCGAGCGCGCCGGCCTGCTGGCCTGGCTGCACAACCGCCGCCGGCGGCGCCGCGAGGCCGCCGGTGAAGCCGAACGACTCGAGCCCGCCGGTGCCGCTGGCGAGCGGCACCTCGAGCCGGCCGGCGCCGTCAACCGTGAGCCGATTGCGGCCTCGATCGAAGTCGACGAGCGGCCCCTGCAGATCGAGCCCCCGGCCGCGCACCTCCGCCGGTCGTCCCGACACGATCGCCCGTGCGTCGAACCGGGTGGGCCGGGTGAGCTGCATCTGGTCGCCGCGAATCTCCATGCCGGCCTGGGCGGCGGCATCCCGCCCCGCGGCCGCGGCCGGTTCGCGAGGCTCCTCGACGACGTGCACCTGCCCCTCGAGCGACAGTTCCTCCAATTCGCCGCGCTGGCCGTCCATGGCCACGAGGCCCCGCACGAGCGCCGCCGTCGCCACCAGCCTGCCGGCGGCAGGGCTCTTCGGCGGCTGCGGGGCCGCTCCCTGTGGACCGGCAGCCATCGCCGCAGCCGGAGCCGCAGCGCTGGCTGGTGCCTGCGGCTGGTCCGCGGCGGCCGCCTGCTTGCGGAACCAGACCTCCATGCGATCGGTGCGCGCGGCCAGTTGCTCCGTCTCCACCTCCACCATGCCGCGTGCCAGCATCCGCGCCGGTCGCACGCCCGACAGATCGGGCCCGGCGGCACCGCCGTCGGGAACCACGGCCGCGGGGGCCGCACCCCGCGAACCGGCCGACGTCGCGAGTTCGAGCCAGAGATGCATCTCGGCGCCGCTGAGCCGGCCCTGCGCCTCGATCGCCACCTCCGCTTCCCCGGCGATCGAAGCCACGTGCCCTTCTCCATCCGGACGCATCCGCAGCCATTTCTGCCAGCGTGCATGCACGGGCGGCCCGCCTGCCGACCGGGTTCGCAGCCAGCCCGGTCCCACCGCCATCAGCGCCCCCGGTGCCGAGGCCGGGCCGGGCACATAGTCGATCGATCGCGCCTCCATCTCGGTGCCGCGTGCCACGAGCGACACCGGCTCCTCGCCGTCGAGCAGGATCCGCCGCGTGGCGATCTCGTAGCCCAGCCGGGCCGCGTGGGCCTCGAGCCCGCTGCCGCTCGAACGGGCGACCACCGGTGTTCCCTTCGCCTGGATCTCTCGCGGCCGCAGTTCGGACTTGCCGCCGGTGGCCGATCCCTGCGGGCCCAGGGCGATCGCGAGGAGTTCGCAGGCGAGCTGGTCGGTCGACCCGCCGGGCACGGAGCGCACCACCTCGACCTGATCCTCGCAGGTGATCACGTTGGCCGACACGTTCAGGCAGAGGCCGCCACGGCAGCTGACAAGCACCGGGGCCGCCTCGGCCGCCGACTCCGCGCGATCCGCGTCGGCCGGCTTCTGGCCGGGCAAAAGTCCGCCCTGCATTCCCTCCAGCCGCATCCGCACGTCGCGTTCGAGGCGGATCGAATCGACGCCACCGATCCCGGGGCCGTTGTCGTTCCCACCGGCGCGCGGCAACAGCCGCGCGAGGAGCGCCCGGCCGCTGCCGGTCGACCGGCCGTACCGAAACTGCACCATCTCGGCGGTGCGGACCTCGAACTCCTCGAGTTCGATATCGCGGGTGACGATCTCGATGTCGTCGTCGGCGCCGGGGGCGGAGGGCGTGCCGCGGATGGTCACCTGCCCGCGGAGGCTGCCGCCGATCAGCCGCGCGAGTCTTCCCTGCCGCAGGTCGAGCGGCTCGTCGAATTCGAGCACCGCCCCCTGCGGCACGCGCAGCACGAGCGTCCGCCCCGGGCCGCCGTCGGTGGCCATGCGATTGCGGTCGGGCAGCACGACGAGCGTGCAGGGCACGAGGTTCACCCGCCCGTCGGGAAGCGCCTGATACTGCTTGAAGAGCAGCCGCATCTGCCGGCTCTCCAGCATGATCGGATCCTCACGCTCCCAGGAGCCCGCCGGAAAGATGTCGCCGAGCGCCGCCAGCCGTCGGTCGGCGCGGGCCCGGATCGCCGCCGCCTCCTCGGGCGACATCTGGATCGCCTCGTTGGCGTCCTCCAGGCGCGGCTCCACCAGCGGCACCACGATCAGCCGGTGGAAGCCGGCCGCCGCGAAGACGATGAGGAAGACCCGCACGGTGCGTCCGAGGCGATGTTCCATGGAAGAGTCCGCGAGAGGTCGCTACGCCCTCCCGTTGTCCGTGCCCGCCTTCGGCGTGGCGTATCCGGCGACGATCGCCTCCCAGCCGCCACGCGCCCGCAGCATCCGCTCGACCAGTTCGCGAACCGCGCCCCGGCCGCCCGGCAGCCGGGTCACCACCGCGGCGGCCGCGATCAGCTCCGGACAGGCATCGGCCACGGCCACGCCCACCCCGCACCGGGCCACGACGGGCAGGTCGGGCAGGTCGTCGCCCATGAACGCCGTCTGCTCCCACGACAGCCCGCAGGCCGCGACGATCGCCTCGGCGGCGGCCAGTTTGTCATCCACTCCCTGCCGCACGAACTCGATGCCGAGTTCCGCGGCCCGCCGCTCCACCACGCGGCTCGAACGGCCCGTGACGATGCCCGTGCGGCCACCGGCCCGCTGCCAGCCGCGAATGCCCAAGCCATCACGGATGTGGAAGGTCTTCTGCTCGAAGCCGTCGTCGCTCCAGGTGACGCCGCCGTCGGTGAGCACGCCGTCGCAGTCGAGCAGCAGCAACTGCACGCCGGCCAGCCGGCGTTCGAGATCGGGGACACTTGTCACATGGGTCATGGAAACGTCTCGTGACGTGAGCTGTCGTATTCCTGCTGCGCCGGCGGAATCGTCGGCTCACGCGGCCGCCGATCCGGAGGACGGCTGCGACTCGACCGTGGGCTTGGCCGACGAGGCGGGCGGCGCGAGGCCGACCAGATCGACGATGTCGAGCAGGCCGAGGGGGTGCCCGTCGGCGTCCACCACCGGCAACTCGCTCAGCCGCCGCGACTCGAGCACCGCCACCGCGTCCCGCAGCCGCAGGCCCGCGACCACGGTGGTGGGCCGGCTCGTCATCACCTCGCGGATCGCGCCGTCGAGGGCGGCGTCGTTGCGGCGCTCGAAGAGGCGTGCCAGGTCGCTGTCGGTGAAGATGCCGGCCAGCAGGCCGTCGGCGTCGACGATCATCACGGC
>JBJTSM010000661.1:0-2472 GCA_046076685.1 Planctomycetia bacterium
GTTCCGCCGGTGCCAGCAATGCCCTGGCCGCCACGCCGTGGCGGCCAGCAGACCAGATTCGAGCGGACGTTCCCGACGCAGCATCTGCTGCGGCTGATCCTGTTTTGCCTTTGGGCGGGCGGGGCTGCGACGGGATTTTCGCACGAGGATCTGTCGTGCATCTGGGTCGGTGAAGACGCGATCGGGCTCTTGTTGCCCTCGGTGGCGACAGAATTTGGGGCGGTCCTCCGTGGCGGTGTGTGGCCGACGCCGCTTCCGGCGGTGGGTGGAACCGTCCCGGCACCGGTCTCCCACGCCACCGCGGAGTCATGCTTCGGTCCCGGCCCCGATCCGGCGAATGGCGTGACGCTCGCGGCGGGCATGGCCGATCTCGACCCCGACAAACTGACCGACCCCGCTCGTGGCCCGCCGATCCTCGCCGATCCGGCCGATAACCCGTTCGATCTCGCCGGGGAGCGGACCGTCGCCGATCCGCTCTTCCGCTATCCCATGTATCCGCCCGCCGGATTCACGGGCAGTTCCAGCGTGATCCCCAGCGAAGAGCAGGAGACGTCGCATTTCGTGCCGATCGAGGACCGCTGGCGGATCGGCCTGAAGCCGTGGGACCGCTACGGCCGCGGCCATCCGCGGCTCGAGGACTATCCCTACGCGCTCGGCAACGGCTTCAACCCGTACACGCAGAACCTGCTCAAGGAAGACTACCCGCTCATCGGCCAGGAGACCTTCTTCAACATGGCCGTGATCAGCCGCACCATCGGCAACTTCCGGCAGGTGCCCACGCCCAACACGCCCTTCGAGTCGACGCCGACGCCCGGCCAGGAGGACTTCTACGGCAATCCCAACGGGTTCTTCTTCCTGCAGTACTACACGCTGTCGTTCGACCTCATCCACGGTGACCGGGCGTTCAAGCCCAACGACTGGCGGATCAAGATCGCCCCGGTATTCAACACCAACTACCTCGAGGTCTACGAACTCGGCGTCGTGAGCCCGGACGTGGCCGAGGGCCGCCGCCGGTCACGCGGCTTCGCCACGATCGAGGAATGGTTCATCGAGGCGAAGCTGGCAGACCTGAGCCCCGACTACGACTTCATGTCGATCCGCGGCGGCTCGCAGCCCTTCACGAGCGACTTCCGCGGCTTCATTTTCAGCGACCTGAACCGGTCGATCCGCCTGTTCGGCACGCGGCTGGCGAACCGCGACCAGTTCAATCTCATCGTGTTCGACCAGCGCGAGAAGGACACGAACAGCTTCCTGAACACGTTCGATTCGCGGCAGCAGCAGATCCTCATCGCCAACTACTACCGGCAGGATTTCATCTGGCCCGGCCACACCGTGCAGGCGAGCTTCCACTACGATCTGGATGCCCCGACGACCGAGTATGACAGGAACGGCTTCCTCGTGCGGCCCGATCCCGTCGGCATCGCCACGCCGCATCAGGTGAACGCCGCCTATCTCGGCATGGCCACCGACGGCCACATCAACGAGCTCAACGTCACGAGCGCCTTCTACTACGCCTTCGGCCGCGACTCGCTCAACCAGCTCGCCCTGCAACCGGTCGACATCGGCGCGACCATGGCGGCCCTCGAGCTCTCCTACTCCCCCGACTGGATCCGGTTTCGAAGCTCCGTCTTCTATGCCTCGGGCGACAACAACGTGCACGACAACAAGGGGGGCGGCTTCGACGCCATCATCGACAACACGCAGTTCGCCGGTGGTGAATTCAGCTTCTGGGTCCGGCAGCAGATCAAGCTGCTGGGTACCAACCTGAAGAACCTGCTCTCGATCTACCCCGACCTGCGGGCGAGCAACAAGTTCCAGTCGCAGGCGAATTTCGTGAATCCGGGTCTGCAGCTCTACAACGTGGGCGTCGATTTCGAACTCACGCAGCGGACGCGGCTGATCACCAACTGCAACTTCCTGTTCGTCGACACCACGCAGACGCTCGAGGCGCTGGTGTTCCAGGACAACATCTCGAAGAGCATCGGCACCGACCTGAGCCTCGGCATGGAGCACCGACCGCTGCTCAACAACAACTGCATCTTTCGCGGCGGCGTGTCGGGGCTGCTGCCGGGCGACGGGTTCGACGCGCTCTATGGCAACATCAACGGCTCGTCGCCGAACCTGTTCGCGGCCTTCGTCGATCTGGAGATCGCCTTCTGAAGACACGTGAAACACGGCCGCGCCGGCCTGCAGCGGGCGGAGGCTATCATGGGGGCTTCGGAACGACGCGAGGAGTGGCGACACGTGACCAGCACAACCATCGACAGTCTCGCGAGACCGCAGGCGTTTCGCCGGAAGGCGGTCATCGTCGGTCTCGTGGTGATCGGTGGGATCGTGGGGATCATCGGCCTGTTTGCCATGCGTCGCCCCGCCGTGCCGCGGCGGCTCGATCTTTCCGCCGTCCGCACCCTGTCGGCGGCACGAGCCGCGGAGATCGCCAGTTTTCCCGGCACGATCGAACTCGGCGGGGTG
>JBJTSM010000662.1:0-2107 GCA_046076685.1 Planctomycetia bacterium
TGCTCGTGGTCGGCGATCCCCTCTGCCGCCCGTGGGCCGCGATCCCGAAGGTGGATGCCGTGCTGGCCGCCGACGGCGAGGTGATCGCCGCCGACCGGCCGCTCTCCGGGCGGATCGAACTCCTGCCACGGGCGACCGTCGCGGGCCCGCGGCGGGCCGGGGGAGGCGACGCCGCGCTGGGCGGGATCGATCGCTTCGTGCTCTTCGTCGACGGCGTGCGGCTGGCGGAATGCCGCCCCGGCGAGCGGCTACCGCTCGACACCGCCCAATTGGCCGACGGGCATCACGAACTGCGGGTGGTGGCCGTCGAGCAGTCGTCGGTCCGGTCGCAGGGCCGCCTGATCATGCCGGTGCGGTTTGCAAACCATGGCAAAACGCTCGCCCTCGCGGCCGAACCCACCCGCGTGCGTGTATCGGGCACGGTGCGGGTGAGCGTGTCGGGGACCGCGCTCGACGGCGTGGCGGTCTACGCGATGGGCCGCGTGCTCGGCCGCACGGCCGGTGGCGACACGACGATCGAGGTGCCGGCCGCACTGCTCGGCCGCGGCCGCGTGACGCTCCGCGCGACGGGCCGTTCCGGCGTTGGCGCCGCCAACGGCGTGAACGCCGATCCGGTCACGATCGAGGTGACGGAGTAGCAGCTTTTTCCCCGCCGGCTCAGGCCAGGTGGCCGGTCTCGTTGAAGCACAGGAGCCGCGGGCCGGGCCACTCGAGCTCGGTCACCGAGCAGTTGGCCAGGGCCGGCAGCCGCGTGAAGGGCCGTTCGGCCGCCGCAGCCAGGAGCGGATGCTCGCGGCCGATGAGGCTGCCGAGCGCCGCGGTGAGCAGGCCGCCGTGCGCGACCACGATCATCCCCGTCGTGTCGCGGGCGGCGAGCATCTCGAGCGCCGCGTGGCCGCGGGCCGCGAGCTGGGCCCGCGATTCGCCGCCGGGAATGACGTAGTCCACGTCGCCGGATCGCCAGCGGGCCACCTCGTCCGGAAACGCCGCCTCGAGATCGGCCCAGAGATGGCCCTGAAAAATCCCCGCGTGCAGTTCGGCGAGCTGCTCCTCCACCCGCACGGGCAGACCGACGGCGGCGGCGATCACGGCCGCCGTCTCGCGGGCCCGCTTGAGCGGGCTCGACCAGATCTCCCCGATCGCACCACCGCTTTCCGCCGCCGCTGCAACGACGCCGCTGATCCAGTCGGCCACCCGCCGCGCCTGCGCGTGGCCAAGCTCGGAGAGCTCGACGTCGGCCTGTCCCTGCACGCGTCCCTCGAGGTTCGAGACGCTTTCACCGTGCCGCACGAGATATTGTCGCATCACCCGATGTTACCGCGTCAGTTCCGAAGCGGGCAGCGTGGCCACGTCGGACCGGTTCGTGGCGGGGGCGGCGTGGTGCGGAGCGGCGTGCCCGCCCTGCCCCTTCGAGAGCTGCTCGACGAACTCGCGGCCCGTGCCCTGCAGCACGAACACATCGCTGGCGGCCTGCTGGCCGTTCCGCGGCCGCACGATGCAGATCACTTCCGCGTCGCCGTCGTGCCGCCACACGTGATCGACCAGGGCCTGTTCGCCCGGCGAGAGCTGCCGCGGGCCAGCCTGAGCTGATGCAGCCTGGACTGGTAGAGCCTGAATCGCCGCGGCCTGGATCGGAGCCGACTGAGCCGAAGCGGGTTGGGCGGCGGCAGTCTGGCCCGTGGCGGCCGTGGGCAGGGCATCGGCGCGGTCGCGGCGGTCGAACGACACGGGCGGCATCTCCGCCGGCATGCTCGGCACGGCGGGGCCCGCCGAGACCGCGGCGACGTCGCCCGGTCCGCCAACCGGTCCGCAGCTCGGATAGACGCTGCGATAGACGAAAGCGAGGCCGGCCTCGTCGAGTTGCTCGTGCACCGTGGGCAGCGCGGCGAAGAGGCCCTCGTTGTCGGCCGGATCGGCCGCGTTGCACACGCCGATGAGCGTGCCGTCCAGGGCGAAGAGTCCGCCACCGCTGCGGCCCTGCACGGGCTGCCCGGCCACCTGCACGTTCGCCGGCCCGAGATACTTGTCGACGGCGGTCACGCGGCTGTGATGCATCGTCGGATCGTCGCCGCCGTCGCAGCCGACCGTGACCACGGGCTCGCCCGGC
>JBJTSM010000663.1:0-4417 GCA_046076685.1 Planctomycetia bacterium
GGCGGCATGTCGGGCGGCGGGATGGGATTCATCGTGGCCCCGCACGTGAAGGCCGCCGCGCAGCAGGCCCTGGGCGAGATCATGGCCGCAGCCAAGCGGGAGCTGCAGCATGCCCTGCCGTTCGCGATGGAGCCGGTGGTCTACGACTTCGCGGTGAACGACCGGGGCACCTGGTGCGACCTGCTCGACGACACCGCCGCCCTCATGCCCCCGGCCTACTATGCCCTCACCGTGCCCGAACTGCTCAAGGCCGACCGGCAGGCACTGCCGGCCTCGCGCCGCGCCGAACTCGACGCCTTCGGCGCCGCCTGCCGCACGCGGCCGGAACTCGCGGGCATGGTCGACACCCTCTTCGACCGGCTCTTTCCGCGGGGCGACTCCAGCCGTGGCAACGCGCATGAGCTGCGGTCGCTGCTGGCCGATCTCGGGTTCGACGCCGTCCAGCACGAGCAGATCCGCACCGATCTGCGGGCCGGCCGGATCGGGCTCGCGCAAAATCGTCTGCCGGCCGCGACGACGATCGAAGACGTGCACGACGGCGACGTGGCCTTCGCCGACGAGGATGCCGGAAACGAGTCGCTGCGGCGGCTGGGCACCGAGGCGCTGCGGCGGGGCGAGGCGGCGGTGGTGACGATGGCCGCGGGCGTGGGCAGCCGCTGGACGCAGGGGGCGGGCGTGGTGAAGGCGCTCCATCCGTTCTGCAGGCTCTCCGGGCGGCATCGCACGTTTCTCGACGTGCATCTCGCGAAGTCGCGGCGGACGGGCCGGCTCTCGGGGGTGCCCGTGCCGCACGTGATCACCACGAGCTACCTCACGCATCGGCAGATCGAATCGTTCGGCCTCGACACGGCGGGGGTCGAGGCGGTGCTCTCGCCGGGGAAGGCGGTGGGCCTGCGGCTGATTCCGATGGCCCGCGACCTGCGGTTTGCCTGGGAGGAGCTGTCTCATCAGGTGCTCGACGAGCAGAAGCAGAAGGTCCGCGACAGCCTCCATGCAGCGCTCATCGCCTGGGCCGAGCAGGCGGGCGAGGGGGAAGACTACAGCGACAATGCGCCGGGCCAGTGCCTCCATCCGGTCGGGCACTGGTTCGAGGTGGCCAACCTGCTCCGCAACGGCGTGCTCGAGCGGCTGCTCCGCGAGCGGCCGCAGCTCCGCTGGCTGTTTTTGCACAACATCGACACCGTCGGCGCCGATCTCGATGCCGCGTTGCTCGGCAGGCACATCGCCGGCGGCTCCTGCCTCACCTTCGAGATGATCCCGCGGCGGATCGAGGATCGCGGCGGCGGGCTGGCCCGCGTGAACGGCCGGCCGCGGATCGTGGAGGGACTGGCGATGCCCCGCGAGGACGACGAATTCCGGCTGCGGTTCTACAACTCGCTCTCCACCTGGATCGACGTCGATCAGCTGCTCGCCGCGTTCGGGCTCGTGCGGGCGGATCTCGGCAGCGAGGCGAAGGTGGCCCATGGGATCCGCACGCTGGCCGCGAGGATGCCCACCTACGTGACGCTCAAAGACGTGAAGAAGCGGTGGGGCCACGGGCAGGAAGACGTGTTTCCCGTGGCGCAGTTCGAGAAGCTGTGGGGCGACATGACGGCGCTGCCCGAGATCGGCTGCCGGTTCGTCGTGGTGCCGCGGCTGCGTGGCCAGCAGCTCAAAGACATCGCGCAGCTCGACGGCTGGCTCCGCGACGGCTCCGCGGCGCATGTGGAGTCGCTTGGAGACTGGCTGCCATGACGACGCATCGCAGATGCTGCCGGTTCGCTGTGTCATTCTTGACTCCCACCGCGGGCGTCACCGACAATTCCAGCCCTTTCCGAAAGCCCGCGTGATGGAACATCTCAAGCGTCTCTTCGCCGAACTGTTCGGCACTTTTCTGCTCTGCACGATCGCGATCCTGGCGATGGCGGGCACGGCCCCGGGGGATGCTGGCCGGCTGTTTGCGGCTGCGGGGTATGGCCTTGGCGTGGCGGCGGCGATGCACGCCTGCGCCGCCGTCGGGCAGGTGCATCTCAATCCCGCCGTCACGCTCGCAATCTTCGCCACGGGGCGGGGTTCGGCCCTGCGGGTGCTCGCCTGCCTCGTGGGCCAACTGGTGGGGGCGTGTTTCGCGAGCCTGTTGGTGCTGTGGCTGCTCGCGGGAGAGGGCACGGCGATGGGCATGCCGGTGGGCAGCCTGACGCGAACCGACGCGATCAAGACGGTGGTCGTCGAGGGCCTGCTCACGCTTGTGTGGTCGGCCGCGTTTCTGGGCTGCGTGTTCGGCGGCAAACTCGGGGCCGCGGCGGCGGTACCGATCGGCCTTGCCGTCGCGGCGGCGGCGCTGGCGGGGCTGCCCTATACGGGGGCCGCGATGAACCCCGCCCGGGCACTGGCCTCCGCCATCGCGATGCTCGATTTCTCGACGCTCTGGATGTATGTGGCCGGGCCGTTGGCCGGCGCCGCGGTGGCGGGGCTCGTCGGCCGCGCGTTTCTGGTCGAGGGCGACGCCGCCTCCGGCAAGCGGGCCTGACGTCACCATGCCACTTTAGACGAGCGTGGCCAGTGCGGGGGCGTTGATGCGGATCTGCAATGTCTGCCTGACGCACGACCCCGCCTACGGCGGCCTGCACCGTTCGGTGCAGGATTTTTCGCGCGCTCTCTCGGCGCGCGTGTTGTCGTTCGACGATGAGCGTGGCCCGCGCGAGAGCGTGGAGGATGGCGTGCCTGTCAGCCGCGTCGGCTGCGGCGATGGCTGGCTTGCCCGCGACTGTCGCGTGGTGTCGGCGGCGGTCGCCCGCCAGGCGGATGTCGCTGTCGCCGATGCCGACGTGCTCGTCGTGCACTCGCTCTTTCGCGGGCATGCGGCCTGGGCCCAGGAGTGGGCGCGGGACCACGGCCGGCGGTACTGGGCGGTGCCGCACGGCTGCCTCGACCCGTGGGGGCTCGCCCACCGCCGGCTCGTCAAGCGGCTCTGGCTTGAATGGCACGGCCGCTCGTTCCTTGCCAACGCGGACCGGATCGTGCTTTCGTCGCAGCGGAGCCTCGAGAAGGCGCTGCCGTGGATTCCGGAGGAGCGGGCCGTCGTCGTGCACTGGCCGGTCGAACTGCCGCGGCTCGATGGTCGCGCCGCGAGCCGGGTCGCCTTTCGCGGCCGGCACGGCATTCCCGAGGCGGCGCGGCTGCTCGTCTTCGTGGGTCGGCTGCATGCCGTGAAGCGGCCGCTCGAAACGGTGCGGGCGTTCTGCGCGGCCGCGCCGGCGGATTGCCATCTCGCGATGGTCGGCATGGATGGCGACCTCACGCAGGCGGACGTGCTCGCCGCCGTGCCGGCCGAATGTCGTGGGCGCGTGCATCTCGTCGGGCCGCTGGCTCGCGACGGCGTGTCGGAGACGCTGCTGGCGAGCGACGCGTTTCTCTCGCTGTCGTTTCAGGAGAATTTTGGATATGCGGCGGCGGAGGCGATGGCCCACGGGCTGCCGGTGATTCTTTCGCCGGGGCACGATCTCGCGCACGAGATGCCTTCGCGGGGCGGCCGTTTCGCCTGCGGCTGGCTGCTTGGCGACGATTCCCGCGTGACGGCGGAGGCGGCGATTCGAGAGTGTGCGACCGTGTCCGCCGCGACCCTTGCCGCGGCGGGGGAAGCCGGGCGACGGTGGGTGGCCGATGCGCTGTCGTTCGAGCGGTTTCGCGACCGGCTTTCTGCGCTTGCATGACGGCACGATCCCGGCGTCCCATACAAGCCCCCGGCGCAAGCCGGGGGATCGGCGTGATGGACGGCGTGGCGTTACGCAATCCCGGCGCTTGCGCTTCGGGCTTGTATGAACGTCGGTGCCTCTCACCGCCGCGGCCGATCCTGGCACTCCAACACGTACTCCACGGTGGCCTCGATCGCTCGGTGATCGTACAGCCGACGCACGCTTCCGCCCTTCGTCCACCACCGTTGCGGTCCTTGCACACCCTCCGACAGCCGCCGTGAACACCACGCCTTGAAGCCGCCCAGGACGCGGTGTGGGGGGCTGTCGCCGGCAGAGACCACGACATGCACGTGGGTCGTCCGAACGTTGACCGCATGCAGGAGCCATCCCCGAAACGCACATTCCGCGACGATCGCCTGCTCCACGGCGTGCCGTTGAGGGGTTGCCAGCACGACGGCGTTGTTTGGCATGAGGCGACGGGAGTGGTGGATAAGTTTAGGACTCGGCTCGCGGATCATGCCGTGATCGTCGACCCAGCCACGCGCGTCACCGGGGAGCCATGACCCGTATGTCGTCCACGTGAGGAAGAGCGCCAGGGGTTCCGGGACGAATTCGTGGCGTGGGTCGTGAGGCATGTCCGCGAGTATATACATACGTATAGCACTTGCAACAGCCGGAGAGATCCCGGCGTCCCATACAAGCCCCCGGCGCAAGCCGGGGGGTCGGCGTGATGGACGGCGTGG
>JBJTSM010000664.1:0-2003 GCA_046076685.1 Planctomycetia bacterium
ATCGCGGTCAAAACACGCCCACCATCCCGCCCGACCCCCGTTCCCATAAAAGCCCTAAGCGCAAGCGCCGGGATCGCGGCCACAACACGCCCACCATCCCGCCCGATCCCCGTTCCCATAAAAGCCCTAAGCGCAAGCGCCGGGATCGCGGTCAAAACACGCCCACCATCCCGCCCGACCCCCGTTCCCATAAAAGCCCTAAGCGCAAGCGCCGGGATCGCGGCCAAAACACGCCCACCATCCCGCCCGATCGTCACTTCTCCGCGTCGAGCACGATCGACGCGGAATTGATGCAATACCGCAAGCCGGTCGGCGGCGGGCCGTCGTCGAACACGTGGCCGAGGTGGGCGCCGCACCGGCGGCACGTCACCTCCGTCCGGATGCCGAAGCCGGGCAGGCCCGCGAGCGACCGATCCTCGTGCTCGGCGACCGTGTTTCCCTTCCTCCCGTCGATCGGGGCGGTGAAGCTCGGCCAGCCGCAGCCGCTGTCGAACTTCTCGCCCGACCGGAAGAGCGGCTCGCCGCAGCAGATGCAGCGGTAGGTGCCGGGGGTTTTCGTGTTCCAATACTTGCCGGTGAAGGCCCGCTCCGTGCCCTTCTTGCGGGTCACCTGGTATTGCTCGGGCGTCAGCCGCCGCTGCCACTCCCGGTCGGTTGTCGGCAGGTGGTCGTCGGGCAGCCGGCCGGCCACGGCGGGATTCTGCGGGGCTTCGTCGGCGGGCTCGGTGGGCATCTTGGCGGCTCCTTTGGGGACGGCTTTTTGGGGAGTGGCATTGGCCGCCGGCTCAGCCGCGTCGCCGGCCGCGGCGAAGAGCACGCCGGCGAGCAGCCCCGCCAGCAGCCGGGCACTCCGTGGGTTCGTGTCGCACATCGCGCACCCTCGCTTTCTCGGGTCGGCTCACTTCTTCGGATCGGGCAGCGTCTTGGGATCATAGGCATGATCCCGCTTGCGGAGTACCGTCGCCTTCACGATCGTGTCGGGCTTGATGCCGGGCATCGACCGTCCCTCGGCGTCCTGCGTGCGGGTGAGTTTCGGCAGCACGTCGAGGCCCTCGATCACCCGGCCGAAGACGGTGTGCCTGCCGTCGAGATGCTCGGTCGGCCGGAAGGTGAGGAAAAACTGCGACCCGCCGGTGTTCTTGCCGGCATGGGCCATCGAGAGGGAGCCGAGGAAGTGCTTGCGGGCGGTGGGCAGCTCACACTCGCACTCGATCACGTGGCCCGGCCCGCCCGAGCCGTTGCCGCTCGGATCGCCCCCCTGGGCCATGAAGCCGCCGATCACGCGATGGAAGGGGGTGCCGTCGTAGAACCCCTTTTCCACGAGGCTGATGAAGTTGGCCACGGTGTTGGGGGCGTCGTCCTCGAACAGTTCGACCACGACGTCGCCCTTCGACGTGGTGATCGTCACCCGCGGGCAGTTGGCTTCGGCGTCGGCCTTGCGCCTGGCCATCTCCCCTGCGACCTTCGGCCGTTCCTCCTCGATGCTGGCCCGCAGTTCGCCCACCTTCTGCTTCTGCTGGCCGTGCTCTTCGGCCTTCGTGAGCCACGCGGCCGCGTCGTCGAGCCGGGAGAGCACCATCGCGGCGGTGGCGGCGACCATGTCGATGTTGCCGTCGGAGACGCCGGCCTTGTCGAGCACGGCGGCCAGCCTGAGGGCGTCCGCGGGGTGGTCTTCCTTCAGCCGCGAGGCGATGACAAGCCCACAGAGTTCGCGGGCCGCCGGATCCTTGGCGTCGGCCATCGCCAGCGCGAAGGCCGCGGTCTCGAGCCGCTCCTTCGTGGCCGGGATCTTGTCGCGGGCGACGTCGAATTTCGCGGCGATCGCCTTCTTGTCGGCCCCCGGCTGATGGTATTCGGCCTGCAGCAGGGTGAGTTCGGCGATGAGGTCCTTCGCCTGCTTGCGGGCCGCCTCGAATTCCGCCTTCGCCTTGGCGGGATCGTGGGGATGGGTCTCCACCTCCGGCACCTGGGCGAACCCGATTCCCGCCGCCGCCACCAACCAG
>JBJTSM010000665.1:0-2011 GCA_046076685.1 Planctomycetia bacterium
CCACGGCCCCGCTCGTCCGCGCCGCCAACTGCCACCGCCGCATGGCCGTGGCATGCACCCGCCTGGGCCAGGCCAGCACGGCCGCCACGCCCGGGCAGCGGAGAGCCTGATCGATCGCCCAGAGTTCGTCGTCATCGCGCGACGGGCGGGCCACCACGAGATGCGGCCTGCCACCTCCTCTTCCCGAAGCCTCTGCCAAGGCATCGAGCCACGGCATCACGGCCGGCGGATAAAACCGCTGTCCACGATCGACGACCACGATCGCCGCGGCTGAAGAGGCCGGCGATTGATCCACCCACCGTGGGCCGGCGAGCCGGCAGGCCACCGCACAGGCAAGCGCGACCGCACCACCGGCATCACCGCCAGTTGCATCGCCGCCGGCAAGCCGCTCCACGCCGCCGGCAAGCCACTCCAAAAGACTGCCGCGTCGCACACCGCCGGCCGGCAGCAGGGTGTCGAGCGATGGAAACCCGCTCGACACCGTTTCCCGCGCCAGATCGTCGGCCTGCCGCCACTCCGCGGCCCGCCTGAACAGGCCGCCATCCAAAACACGCGTGACCATACTGATCGCCTCCAGCACTTGAGTATACGCCAGTATAGTATACGCCCGTTCCGTATTCGTCAACACCCCGGGCTCGCTTGAGAAATTGCGGCGATCACGCACCCCGGGGGTAGAATCCGACGCCATGAAGACGCATGTTCGCCTCCGCCTCATCCCCGGCCTGCTGCTCGCCTTGGTGTCGGCGGCCACGGCGGTCGCCGATTTCCCCAAGGAATTCGCCACCTTCCAGACCGAGTTCTCGCCCGTGATCTCCCGGCGGCTCGGTGCCACGCCCAGGCACTACCGGCAGATCGAGCCCTCGCTCTTCCACCTCTGCCTCGACCATGCCGACAGGCTCGCGGCGCTTTCCGCCGACGAGCGGCTCGCCGTGATGGTGAAGCTGGCGGAGTTCATCGACGGCAAACGCGACGCGACCGGCGACACGATCGTGATCGGCCCCGACCGCACGATCATCGGCCTGCTCGATCCCGCTCGCGGCCTCGAGCCGAAGGAGATCACGGCCATCGCCACCGCCTACGGCGCGAAGCCGACGGTCTTCAAGCAGGACCCGGTCGCCGAATCGATCCGCGAGGTGGCCGATCGCTTTCTGGCGGCCGTCGGCCGGGCCGCCGCGGAGCGCGCGCCCACGTCGATCGTCGTCCTCGGCCACGGCTCGCCGGAAGAGATCCAAAGCTACTCAATCCCGTTCGGCCGGCTGGCCGACACGCTCGTCGACGCCGCCGCCCCGGCCGAAAAGCCGCTCGATCTCTCCCACCTCGTGCTCGTCTGCGACGACTGCTACAGCGCCGATTTCCTCATCCATCTCGGCGCGGCGATTCAAGCGAAGTGCCGCGACCGTGGCCGCACGCTCGAGTCGCTGCCGATCATGATCGCCGGCACGAACCGCGACCGGGTGGGCCATGCCGACTTCGGCGAGAAGTTCGTGCCGCACTTTTGGAAGGACGTGATCGAACTCTATTACGTCCGCCGCCCGCGGCCCGAGGCGGTCACGCTCCGCGACTTCTTCGACAAGGTCGACAACATGATGTATGGCTACGGCCGGGTGGCGATCGTGGAGGGCACGCAGGTGACCGGCTACCGGCTCGTCGATCCGTCGCTCTGCCAGGATCCCGTCTTCTTCGTGCCGCTGTCAGACACCGACCTGGCCACCCTCCGCACGATCCTCGGCCTCCCGGCCGACGCCCCGCTCCCGCGGTTTCTCGATATCGGCTGATCACGGGACGGTGTTCGTAGCCCAGATCCCCCGGCTCGCGCCGGGGGCTTGTATCGGGAACCGCTCCCATAAAAGCCCTGAGCGCAAGCGACGGGATGGTGCACCGACCGATCCCCCATCCCCCGGCTCGCGCCGGGGGCTTGTATCGGGAACCGCTCCCATAAAGGCCCTGAGCGCAAGCGACGGGATGGTGCACCGACCGATCCCCCATCCCCCGGCTCGCGCCGGGGGCTTGT
>JBJTSM010000666.1:0-12541 GCA_046076685.1 Planctomycetia bacterium
CGTGGAGGGCGGCGACCGCCTCCTCGGCCGCCAGCCGCGACACGCCCGGGTTCCCCGGATGGGCCTTGGCGATGACGGGGTTGCCGGCGGCGATCGCTGCCGCGAAGTCGCCGCCGGTGACGGCGCAGTAGGCCAGCGGAAAATTTGCCGGCGGGAACACCACGACGGGCCCGAGCCCGAAGGCGGCCGAGCGGATGTTGTGCCGGGAGTCGATCATCGCCATCCGCCAGGTGCCCTCGCGGGCGGCGGCCGCTGCCTGCCGCAATTGGTCGAGCGTGCGGGGCAGTTCCACGTCGCGGAGCCTTGGCACCATGGCCAGCCCCGACTCGGCGTGCGCCACGGCGACGAACTCCGTGCCGCGGGCCGCCAGTCGATCGGCATAACACTCGAGAAACGCGGCGCGCCGCTCGCCCGGCAGCCGGCCGAGCGCGGCGGCGGCCGTGGTGGCCGCGTCGAGCGCCGCCTCGACGTCACTCCAGCCGCTCACCGGCCAGCGTTCGGGCCGCTCCCGGCCGGTGGTGGGATCGACCGCGCGAAAGTGTGCCGTGGCCACGGCGGCCCGCCAGCGGCCCGCCACGAGCACCGGCTCGGCGTCGGCGTGGGAATCGACGGTTTCCATGACCGGGATCTCGACAGGGTGGGAGGGAGCGCGGCACCAGTGTACGATCCGCTGAAACTCCTCCAACGACTGGCTTCCCCATGCGGCACGCCCCGATCAACCCCGCGCTCTTCGTCTCGCACCGCCGGCAGCTCACGGCCCACCTGCCGGAGCGGAGCCTCGTGATCGTGCACGCCGCCGACGTGCTGCCCACCACGGGCGACGGCACGCTGCGGCTCCATCCGGCCAGCGACCTCTTCTGGCTCACCGGCATCGAGCAGGAGGAGAGCGTGCTCGTGCTCGCCCCCGACGCGATCGACCCCGCCTGCCGGGAGATGCTCTTCGTGAGGCAGCCGAACGAACTGCTCACCATCTGGGAGGGGCATAAGCTCTCCAAGGATCAGGCGATCGCGATCTCGGGCATCTCCAAGATCCGCTGGCTCGCCGACCTGCCGGGCGTGCTGCACGGGCTCATGGGCGAGAGCCGCACGGTCTATCTCAACTCCAACGAGCACGAGCGGGCGGGCACCGACGTGGAGCCCCGCGACCTGCGGCTGGCCCGGCAGCTCCTCGCCCGCTATCCCCTTCACCACTACGAGCGGCTCGCGCCGCTCCTGCGGCAGCTGCGGGCGGTGAAGAGCCCGGCCGAGGTGGAGCTCGTCCGGCAGGCGATCGACATCACCGATCAGGGCCTGCGGCGCATGCTCGCGGTGCTGCGGCCGGGCGTGATGGAGTATGAGCTCGAGGCCGAACTGATCGGCGAGTTCACGCGCCGCCGCGGCCGGATGGCCTACGAGCCGATCGTCGCGGCGGGAAAGAACGCCTGCGTGCTCCACTACCAGGAGAACGACCAGCCCTGCCGCGACGGCGACCTCGTGCTCGTCGACGTGGGAGCGTCTTATGCCAACTACGCCTCCGACCTCACCCGCACTTATCCGGTGAATGGAAGATTCTCGCCGCGTCAGCGGGCGGTCTACGAATCGGTGCTACGGGTGCTCGAGCACTCGATCGCCCGCGCGACCGCCGGCACGCTGCTGCGCGACTGGAAGCGGGAGGCGCAGCTCGAGATGAACGAGGAGCTGCTCGGCCTCGGCCTATTGACCAAGGAGCAGGTGGGCAAGGACACGCCCGAGGAGCCGGCCTGCCGGAAATACTTCATGCACGGTCTGGGCCACTCGCTCGGCCTGGGGGTGCACGACCTCGCGCCGCAAAACGGCCCGCTGGCGCCCGGCTGGATCGTGACGGTGGAGCCGGGGATCTACATCCCCGAGGAGGGGATCGGCATCCGTCTCGAGAACGACATCCTCGTCACGGAGGACGGCCCGGTGGATCTCTGCAGGCACGTGCCCATCCAGCCCGACGAGATCGAGCAGTTGCTCGCACGATAACCATCCCGCCCATCCCGTCGCTCGCGCTCCGGGCTTCTATGCGACCACGGCGCGGCCGTTCCCATAAAAGCCCCCGGCGCAAGCCGGGGGATCTGCCGGTGAATCCGCTTCCGGGCTTTTCGGTATACTCCCGCAACACTCATCCTTTCTGGAGCCCACGCGATGCGTCTTTTGACCCTCATCCCCGCCGCCCTCTTCTGTCTCGTCCTCACCACCTTCGCCCCCTTCTCCATGGAGACCGCCGTGGCCGCTGAACCCGCCGAAGTGCCCCATCCCCAGCTCCCCGCCGGCGCCGGCAAGCTCGACGCCGACGCCCCGAAGTCCTTCGCCACGACTCCCTCCGGCCTGCAGTACCGCGTGCTCCGCAAGGGCACGGGCGCAAACCCGAAGGCCACGAACGCCGTGAAGGTGAACTACCACGGCTGGCTCGACGACGGGAAGGTGTTCGACAGCTCCTACAAGCGCGGGGAGCCGATCGAGTTCGGCCTGAACCAGGTCATCCCCGGCTGGACCGAGGGGATGCAACTCGTGGGCAAGGGCGGCATGATCGAGCTTTTGATCCCGAGCAACCTCGGCTACGGCCCGCGGGGCACGCCCGGCGGCCCGATTCCGCCGAACGCCACGCTTCACTTCCTCGTGGAACTGCTCGACGTGCGGTAGGCGGCGGACAATCGCCGCGGCCTATCGCACCAGATCAGCGGGGGAGAGCTCGTAGGGCACGAGCCTGCCGGAGGCATCCACCGCCTGCTGCCAATCCCTCACCCGCGGCGACACCTGCTTGCCGTTTGACGAGAGCAACTGGCAGTAGACCCAGGCATCGATGCCGTTTCGCAGCACGCGGGTGCGGCCGTCGCAGAAAGCCACGTTCACCGCGCCGGGGTGATGCGACGAGGGATACCGCTCCCGCCAGTCGTCGCCGTTGGCGCCCACGATGGGTGGATTGGGAAGCGGACAGGTGTCGGCGGTCGGATTGATCACCTGCGCATCGGTTCGCGAGCCGACACCGATGTCGAGCGGGTGAAGCACCGAGTGGTTTTCGACCCGGGCGCCGACGTTGGCCTTCACGAGCTGCGGATTGGCGGACCAGGAGATGTCCTTCGCGGCCCGCGGCCCCGATCGCTCCGTGAGGAGAAGCGTGAACCCGTTCCCATCGACGGCCACTTTTTTGAGCGTGACGACGGCCGGCCGGTAGGTGGGGCGGCTGGCATCGAAGGTCGGTTCACCGGTCAGGTTGCCGACGGCGTCGAAGAACACCCCGTCCCCCTCGAACTGCGTGTCGGGGCTCGACGAATCGTCGAGTTCCTCGCAGCCGGTGCCGGCATTGACGGCATACGAGAGCGGTGACGTGGTGGTCAGCTCGCCCCGCGACGCGCAGAGATAGGTCGGGATCTTGTTCGTCGACGGATTCCCCGCGGCGGCATCCGCCCCCGGCTTGAACGAGGTGTACCAGTCGTGCACCGACTTGCTCTCGAGCTGTGGCAGGATCGGCACGGTCCAGGAGACGCAGGCATTTTTCGAGTCGGTCTCGCTCCGCACCTTCGTGTAGGTTTCGAGCATGTTGCGCCAGCCGGGCAGTTGCCGCTGGGCGTCTTCGTAATTCGCCATCCCCAGCGCGATCTGCCGCAAGTTATTGGCACACGACGTCCGGCGGGCCGACTCCCGCACCACCTGCAGGGCGGGCGAGAGAATCCCCAGCAGGATCGCCAGACACGCCACCGTGATGAGCACTTCCACGATCGTGAAGGCTCGCCTCGGCGCTGCGGCCCGCCGGCCGTGCGACGTGCAGACGGGGAGGGACAGACCTGTGGGCATGGCGTCCTCGAGTGTCTTCCTCGAAAGCGGGGCGAGGAGTCGACCGCGTGAGCTGGCAAGCGGCGGCCGCAGGGCGGGGAACGGCTGATGTCGTACCGGATCCCTGCGCCGGAATCATACCTCGCGCGGCATCATGCTCCAACGGCACGGCGCAGGCTCACGCAATCCTCACAAGCCCTTCCCGTCGCCGGTCAGCGGCGGTCGGGAGCCTGCCCGAGCAGCTTCGTCGCCCGCTCGAGGTTGGCCCGCGCGTCGTGATAGCCCGGGTCGTGGCCGACGGCGGCCCGGAAATGCTCGGTGGCCTCGGCCACGCGGCCCTGCCGGGCATGGATGACGCCGAGGAGGTTGTGTGCCCGGGCATGCCTGGGATGGAGCAGGAGCACGTTTTCGTAGAAGCGCGCGGCCTCGTCGGGCCTGTTCACCTTGTCGAGCGCGACCGCGAGGCTGAACTGCGCCGGCACGCTCGTCGGGCCGACCCTCACGGCGCGGCGCAGAAAGTCGACGGCCTCGCCGGGCCTGTCGACGTCGATCAGCGCACTGCCGAGGTTGCAATTGCCGAGAAACGTGTTCGGGTACACCCGGATCGCCTGGGCCCAGAGCGTGAACGAGTCGCGCCAGACACCGGTCTGCGCCCAGCTGGCCACGCCGAGAAGCAAGAGCGGCATGGCGAGGCCGGCGATCGCCGGCGGACCTGCCGAGCGTTCGAGCAGCCGGGCGGAGCCCCAGGCGACGGCGAGGGCCGGGCCGAGCATCGCGAGATAACAGTACCGATCGGCCACCGTCGAATACTCCTGGAACAGGAAGGGGATGAACCCGAGCACGGGCAGGAGCGCGATGACGGCCACCGCCACGGGCACCCGCCAGCGGCCGAGCCGCCGGGTCAAGAGAATCCCCGCCACGACCAGCCACGCGGCGACGGCCGCGGCGCACGCCGCGGGGCTCTGCAGCACGACCTGCGGCGTGCGGCCGTAGTCGACGGAGAGCTGCAGCGGCCAGAGCAGCGCCGCGACGTAGAAGACGACCGCATCCCCCGCCACGAGCGGCCGCAGCCACGGGGCGACAGGCTGGATGAAGAGGTCCGGCTGCAGGGCCCTCGTGACGAGCGTCACGAGGCCGCCGAACACGAACCAGGGCGACAGTTCGATGGCCGCCGTCCGCACCGGCCGGCCCCTGGCTCCGACGTCGAGCACGAACAGCAGCAACGGCACGGTCGCCACCTGGGGCTTGGCGAGGAGCCCGAGCCCGAACAGCCCGATCGCGGCCACTCGGCGGGTCCACAGCCGGGGCCCGTGCGCCGCCCCCGCGCATCCCGCACCATCGCCCGCAGTGTCTCCCCGACCGCTTCCCACGTGCAGCACCATCGCCCCAAGCCCGCAGGCGGCCGCCAGAAGTCCCCGCTGTTCGCTGATCCAGGCAACCGACTCGACCTGCAGCGGGTGGACGGCGAACAGCGCGGCCCCCGCCGTCGCCGGCCACGTCGTCCCGCCCGCGAGCCGATCGAGCAGCCGCCGGACGAGCAGGACGTTGACCAGATGCAAGACGACGCTCACGGCATGAAAAAGCCCGGCATCAGGGGGAGCCGCCGCGCCGCCGCCACCGAACACGATTCGGCTCGCCCACACCTCGCCCGCGAACAGCGTGTAGGCGAGCGGCACATAGAGGTTCTGGTATGACGCGGTCCAGAGCCGGGCGAGCCCCGCGAGCGTGACCGGATTGAGATGGGGATTGGCGGTGACGTGCAGGTCGTCGTCGAGATTCACCCAGCCAAACGCGAGCGTCTGGCCAAAGACGGCGAGTACGAGGCCGACGAGCGCGACCGCCGCAAGCAGCCCTCTTCCCGGGCTCACGGATACGGCCGGGCCAACCGGAGCGTCGTCAGGGATTGGGCCTTCCACCCGCGGGATCCTCCATGGCTCGGCCATCGCCCTCCTGCCCGGATTGCGATCCGAGGGACGAGCCGGATGCCTCCGTCCGTTCAGCGGCGTCCTGCGCGGCGGCGGGAGGCGGAAACGCACGGTCCGGGTCGAGGCCGGCCGCCTTCGCCTGGACGGCGAGTGTCTCCGCCAGTTTCGCGTGGCACTTCTCTCGCAACTGCCCGGGAGCCCAGGCCCACACCCGAGCCCGTGTCAGCACCGGCAGGCTCGGGTCCTTGATCAGCGTCTCGAACGAGTTCTGGACGAGCTTGGGAAATTCGAGCAGCCTCGTCTCGTCGAGCACGAGTTTCTCGCCGAGTCGGCTCGCGGCATACCGTCGATCGTAAACCGAATGGGCCACGCCGACGTAGCGGCTGAAGACCTTCAGGTCGCCTTTCGCCAAACCCTCGAGCATCGCGCGGCGGAGCATCGCGTCGAGAAACTGCCGCAGGTCGGCCAGGTTCACGTTCACGCTGCTGGAAAACCGGATGGCGACGAAATTCTCGAGCGTGTCAGCGTAGACCGGCTCGTCTCCATACCCGCGCCGGGTCACGAGTTCGCGGAGCAGCATGAAATATCGCTCCGCCTCGGCCTCGTCGCCGTAGAGGTAGGTGAGCATCGTGGCGAGGTTCAGGAATTTTTCGTAGGTGTCGAAGAGGTCCGACTCCTCGGCGTTGCCGAAATCGGCCGCCGACACGCCTTGTTCCGAGGCGATCAGGCCGAATGCCTCCTCGATGGCCGTCTCGTAGACCCGGGCAAACCGGGGATCGGGAAGCAGGTCCACCCGGTTCGTGGCCGCATCGAGCTCGACCCGGCCCGACCGCATCAGCTCCATGATCATCAGCAGGCGGCTGCGGACGAGCATCAGCTCGTTGACGTCCTGCCGCCGGTCGAGCGACCGCGATGCCTCCACCCCCTGCTCCGACCAGTAGACGCCGTGGGAGTCGGGATGTCGCCAGTCGAGCGGACCGTATCGCTCCATCGTCGAGAGCATCTCGGCGGTATCCATCCGGTAGCGGTCCTCGAGGATCCGCTTCTGGAGATGGGGGACGACGTGGTCGAACAGCACGGCGGCGGTCTGGCGATCCGTGGCGATGGCCTCGAGCAGCCCGCGGTTGGTGTCCGGGGGAAGCGCGGTCTTCCCCATGATCTTGGCGTCGAGCGAGCCGCTCGTCATCAGCACGCGGCCGAGCATCCGCACGAGTGCCTCGTCCGGCTTCGCCCCGTGGGCGGCAAGCAGATCGACCGCCCCGTGGACGGCGGGTGTCTTCACCTCGAGCTCCGCCAGCGTGTCGGGGGCGGAGCTGATCCTCGCAAACCGATCGAGCGCCTCGGCCGTCGTCTTGCCACCCGTCAGATCCCCGAGGAACTCCTGCATCTCCGCCGCCAGCCGGGCCTTGTAGTACCAGTGCTCCTTGTCACCCACGCGGCCGATCTTGTTCTGGTAGAGCCAGGCGAGCTCGAAATAGAGGTTGGCCGCCCGGGGATTGAGCGGGATACCCCGCGACCGCAGCAGTTCGATCCCCCGATTCACCCAGCCCCAGCGCTCGGCCGGCACCTGCGTGGCCGCGGAGATGTTGTAGGCGAGGTTCCAGGCCTGGAAGGCCCAGACCTTCTGAAACCGTGGCTGGAGCGTCGTGATCCACTGGCTCAGGGTCTGGGCCTCGTAGAACTCCCCGGCAAACTGGAGCGTTTCGGCGCGGGCCCAGAGCAGGTCCACCGCGAGGCCGCGGAACGTCCCAAGCGCCGCGGTCACGATCGCGACGTGCGGCGGCATCGACGCGGTGTCGGCGGTGGCCACGACGAGCTTCAGATCGTTCCGCTGGCGTTGGACGTGCCCGGCGAGCGTAGCCGACCCTGCCAGGCAGGCCACCAGGAAGAGGGCGGCGATGGTGGTCGTGAGACGGTCGCTCATGTGGTGGAACTCACGAGGTCGCGGCGTTCGATCAGCCACCAGCCGAGCGCGAGCAAAAGCAGCGGATAGGCCACTCCGAGCTCGCAGACGCCCGCGGCGGTGCTGGCAGCCGAAACCAGCCGGCCCGTCGCCACCTGGGTGATCGCGTCGTAGTCGCCGAAGGACGGGATCAGCGTCAGAAAGGCATCGCCCGCCCAGGAGCCGACCGTCTTGATCGCCTCCCACCATTCGGCCTTCGCCACCCGCTCCATGAGCAGGGACCCGCGGAGCCTCAGCATCGACGTGAGCGTCGGATCGGCGATGTCGACGCCGGTGTAGATGTCGATCGCGTCGGCGAGAAATCCGCTGGCGACGGCCGAGGCGAAGACCATCAGGCTCGCGAGCATCGCCACCGGCAGCCCGAGCCATGCCGCAGCCGCCAGGGCGACGGCAGCGAGCATGGCGAGCTTGGCCCACATGAGCACAAGCGCCCGGAGCATGTTGCCCTCGAAGCTGCCCACGCGGTAGAGGAGCTCGAGCCCCTCGCCCGGATTGAAACCGATGCTCGTGGGCGCGGGATCGCCGGGCATGAGCATGTTGCGGTTGGCGATCGTCACCCGCAGCGTGCCGTCCTCCGCGATCGCCGTCGACGGCAGTTCGAGCGTGTGCATCGGGCCCGCCGCGAGCACGTATTCCTCGTGCCTGCCCTCCTTCACGGGGTAGGGCCGCTCGTTGAGCCAGAGGGCGAAGCGGACGTCGGCCGTGCTCGTCTGGGAATTGTCGGCGAAGGCCTGGAGCCGCAGCTGCACGACAGGAGCCCGCCGCCCGGCGTCCCCGAGCCCCTGGAACAGGTAGCTCGACACCACGTCCGGACTGACCGTATGCCAGCCGAAAACATGCTGGCTGAAGATCCGCCGCCGGGCACCATCCGGATTCTTGTCGAACAGGACGGGGTCATCCTTACGGATTGCCGCGATGGTGGCCTCCACGGCCTTGTCGAATTCCTGCTGTCTGGGATGCACCGGCCGCGCCGACGCCCGTGCCGTCAGCACCTGCTCCTCCACCGCGCGGCGGTCGGCGTTGTCGGCAGCCGGCGACCGCCGGAGTGACTCCGCGAAGGCGTAGACACCCATCCCGACTAGCGTCACGAGCAGGAGGTCGAGCAACACGACGCCGAGCCACTTGCCGAAGAGATACTCCCAGCGGCGGAGCGGCTTCGAGAGCGCCATGTGGATCCGGCGGCTTTCGATGTCGCCGCAGACGCTCGTGCACGACAGCGCGATCGTGATCAGGGCCAAGAGCGCACTGGCTCCCGAGAGCGACCAGTCGAGAAAGAACTGCAGTCGGTAGGCGAGCCGCTCGGAGGGGTCGAGCACGAGCGGCAGCGTCGGCAGGGCGACCACCACGAGCATCACGAGCAGGACCGACAGCCGCGTGCCGACGGCCTCCTCGACGATCGCCCGGGCGACGCCGACGACCGGATGCCCGGCGGAAAGGAGCCGCCGCAGCCCCGCGACCCCGCAGACCACGCCCAGGGCGAGGGCCACGACCCCGAGCACGGTGATCGCCTGTGCGGGCCGGCCGCCGAACCAGAGGCCGACGGCGAGGGACAGGCCGGCGAGCACCGCGAGCGGCCGCACAAGCAGCCGGAGCCGACGGGTGCGCCGACCCCGCGGCGACTCGTCGTCGAGCCAGTCGGGGATCTCGGGACCGGTGTGCCGCGGACCGGCGGCCGGCGGCGGCTCCGTCGTGATCACGAGGTCTTGAGTCATGGGATCGTCCGCTCGTCGGCCGACGGCGCCACGAGGCTTTCGAGCAGGCCCGCGTCAACCTCCCCGCCAGCCCGCGCCGCTGCACCGGATCCTGCTGCTGCCGCGCCGGGCCCCGCTCCGGCCCGGGAGTCGTCGGTGTGGCCCCCGAGAAATTCCGCGACCGCCCCGCCGCTGCGGGCGCCCGACGTCTGCACGCCCTCGGCCCGCGCCCGCTCCACGATCTCGAGAAACAGGCTTTCGAGCGTCCGCCGGGGCCGCTGCACCCGCGTGAGAGACAGATCGTGCCGCCGCAGCACCTCCCGCACCTCGGCGATCACGGGCTCGGGCAACTCGGCCGTCTCGAGCAGCGTCGCATGCTCCTGCTCGAGCAGGTCGTCGCAGGTGCCCTCCGCACGCACCCGGCCGCCGTACATGATCGCCACGCGATCGCAGAGATCCTCGACGTCGCCGAGCAGGTGCGAACAGAGCAGCACGGTCTTGCCGCGGGCGGCCAGCGTGGCGATGAGGTCCTTGATCTGCTTCGCGCCCACCGGATCCATGCCGCTGGTCGGCTCGTCGAGGATGAGCAGCTGCGGATCGTTGATCAGGCTCTGGGCCAGCCCGATCCGCCGCTGCATGCCCTTCGAATATTCACCCACCGGGCGGTGCTGCACCGCCTCGAGGCCCACCATGTCGAGCAGCATGTCGATCCGCTCGCGGCGGGCGCGGCCGTCTAGCCGGAAGAGCCGGCCGTAGTAATCGAGCGTCTCCCGGCCGCTCAGGAAGCGGTAGAGGTACGACTCCTCCGGCAGGTAGCCGATCGACCGCTTGATGGCGACGTCCTTGGGCCGCTTGCCCAGCACCGCGATCCGGCCCGAGGTCGGCTGCAGGAGCCCCAGAAGCATCTTGATCGTCGTGCTCTTGCCCGAGCCGTTGGGCCCGAGGAGGCCGTAGACCTGCCCCCGGCGGACCTGCAGGTCGACGGCCTCGACGGCGCGGACCCGCGGCCGCATCCAGAAGTCGCGAAACACCTTCGTGACTCCCGCGCAGACGATGTCGAGCTCGTCTCCGGCACTCGCTTGACTCACCATCGCTCCTCCTCGAGCGTTTCCGTGCGGCCCCGTCCGGCCCTTCTCTCAACGGTTCGAATGTGCCTCGCGCTGCAGCCGCTTCTTGGCCCGCATCTGCTCCTTCTGCCGTTCCTTCTGCAGCTCCGGATCACGATTGAGCTGCAATTCCAGCTGCCCCGGCACGGTGTAGAACGTCTCCACGTCGCCGGTCAGGATGGTTTCGCGGGCATCCTCCCAGAGTTTCGAGAGCACGAGACGCGGATTGCGGTCGTACTGCGGCAGCAGCTGTTCGAATGCCTGCCGCTCGGAAGCCACGCGCTCCACGATCTGTGTCCGATAGGTCTTGGCCGCGTTGATGACGCGGGCCACCTCGCCGCCGATCGCGGTCTCGCCGACCCGCAGATCGGTCAGCGCCGCATCGATCGCCGCCTCGCTCCGCTCCGCCGCCGCCGTGTCGCCCCCCTCGGCGGCCTGCTCGTAGGCCGTGACGAGTTCCATGAGCCGGCCGCTCGCCTCGCCGGCCGTCTCACCGAGGATCCGCGACCGCTCCTGCTGGGCCGCCACGATCCTGCTGGCACGGTCGCTCTCGGCGCTGGTGACGGCGTCGAAGCTGCCCGCCACCCGCATCGGCGCCGATACCTTGTCGAGCACCAATTGATCGATGACGAGCCCCGTGCGCATCCCGTCGAGACGTTCCTGCATGAGGCCCACGGCCAGTTCACGGTTGACGATGCCGCGGAGCAGGTCGTCGGCCGCCAGCTGGGCGATGGCCTGCACGATGCCCTGCTGGGCGACGAGCCGGATGATGTCCGTGGCGAGTTGCTTCGAGCCGACGTTGGTGAGGAAGGCGACCGGGTCGCCCACCCGCCAGGTCAGCGTCCACTTGGCATGGGCGATGTTGGAGTCGCCCGTGATGAGAGATCCGTCGCGAAGCGGATGGAGCGGCATCGCCTTGCGGGCCTGCAGCTGGCCCCGCGTGAGCCCGCTTTCCTCGGCCGTCGTCTCGAACCAGAACTCCTTGTCGAGCACGAGCGTCACCGGACGCGTGTCGACCTTCACGATCTGCTCGATCGGAAAGGGGGCGGCCAGGTAGGTGCCCCGTTCGAGCACGCGGCTGCCGGGATCGCCGACATAGTCGCCGAACCGCAGCCGCAGGGCAACCTCGTTGGAGCCCACCGAGAAGGTGCCGCTGAAGGCATAGGCGAAGAGCAGCGCGAGCATCGCGAGCTTGAGGATCGTGAAGCTCACCCGCAAGGCCTCGGCCAGCGACTGCTGCGCCGGGTCGAGCGCCGGCGGGGCTTCGGGCATGGTGTGGCGGTCAGGCTGTGTCATGGGCGTCGGGTGCCGGGCGGAGGAAGGGATCACGGCCTGGCCGGCGTCCGGCCCGGGTCTTTCCCCGGATCCCTCCCCGGGTCCTTGTTGAACCAGTCGAGGATGCCGAGGCTGTCGGCGGAGAGCACGAAGGTGGTGTTGTGGTCGAGCATCTTCCGCAGCGCCTCGATCTTCCGCAGGAAGATGGCGAACTCTTCGTTCTTGGCGAAGCTCTCGTACTGCACGGCGGCCTCACGGTCGCCCTGCGAGCGGATCGCCTGGGCCCGCCGCTCGGCGAAGGCGAGGATCCGCTCGCGGGCGCTCGTGGCCTCGCTGCGGATGGCCGAGGCCTGGGCCTGCCCCTCCTGCAGGGCGTTCTCCGCGAGCCGCTCCCGGGAGGCGATCATCGTCTCGAACACCTTGCCGGTGGTCGATTCCGGCAGGATGATCTTGTGGATGCCGACGCTCTCCACCTTGATGCCGTAGCCCGCCTGCGCGAGCGCGGCATCGAGCGTGCGGGCGGCCTCCTCCTCGATGGCGGCCAGTTTGAGCTTGCCGCGGTCGCTGTTGACGAGTTCGTCGAAGCGGTAGTTGCTGATCAGCCCGCGGACCTCGCGCAGCCGCGAGGAAAGCTGCCGGGCCGCCTCGGCCGGATCCTTGAGCGTCACGTAGAAGGCCAGCGGATCGGCGATCCTCCAGGTGAGGTAGGTGCGGACGATCACGCTCTTGCCATCGGCCGTCTGGAGCTCTTCGATCTTGTCCTCGAGCAATTGCAGCCGCTTCGAAGAGAGCGAGACCTTGTTG
>JBJTSM010000667.1:0-8423 GCA_046076685.1 Planctomycetia bacterium
AAGCAAAACGTGCCTGTCCCCGTGCTGCCCATCCCTCCAGGTTCCTCGTGAACGTGGGGTGATGGCGAAGATGGGTTGTCGTCCGTTTGCTGCCGTTGACTTTTCTTCGCGCAAATCCTTATCTCCCCCCCAGCCGGCGAACCGATACATTCGGCAGCGTCTGACGGCGGGATCACGGTGGAGGCATTTGCATGACCGCGCTACGGAGATTCAAGGACAGGCTGCTCGCGGCCGCATTGCTGGCGTGCGTGCTGCCGGCGGTGGGCTGCAAGACCGGCACTTCCCTCGCGAAGCCCTCCTGGTGGACCTTCGGCGGCACGCCCAAGGATGCGGATTCACTGGCGTCTGCGCCCCCGTATGGCGGCGACATCAAGAAGCCGTCCACGTCCGCCAAACCCTATCCGACCACGTCGACTCCCAGCGGTTACGTGATCGCCGGCACCGGCAGCCCGGCCGGCGCAACGCCGCAGCAGTTTGAGGCGGCCCAGGCCCAATCGCCCGTCGTCTACGGCAGCACACCGGCACCGCAGGCCACGCCCGCCGCCATCGCGGCCGCGCCGTCATCGGCCCTGCCGCAGCAGCCGGCCGCCTCGTCGATCGCGCCGCAGGTCGGCCCGTATGCGGCGCTCGCCGGCGACACGATTCCGCCGCCCGGCCAGCCACTGCCCCCGCTCGCACCCTCCACGCTGCCAAGCCCGTCCGCGGCCTCTGGGGCTTCTGGCCTGGCCGGCATGCCGAGCATGCAGCCCATGCCGGCGATGCCGTCGATGCCCTCGGAGACGACGCTGCCGAACACGGCCTACTCGAATTTCTCCGCCCCGGCCCCCGGCCAGTCGGCCAGTCAGGCAGCCAGCCCGGCCGCGATCGAGCCGCCGCCGGCCCGGATGGCCGATGCCCGCTTCGCGGATCCCGCCGCCGCCCTGCCAGCCGCCGCCCTGCCGGCCGCTGCGGCAGGGAGCCGGTATTCGTCCGGCACGGGCAGCCGATTCTCCGGCGCCGAGGCGGCTTCGTTCTCACCGCCCTCGGCGGCTCCGGCGGCGTCATACGGCATGCCGTCGGCCGGCACTCCGTCAGCCACGGCCTTCCCGACCGGGCCCGCGACCCAGGCTCCCGCCGGGCCGGCCGGCCTGCCGGCTGCAACGCCCGCGGCCCCCGGGCTGCTCCAGCCTTCGATGCAGCCGCCCGCTCAGCCGGTGCGGCGGCCCGACCCCTTCTACCGGCCGGGCGGCACCACCAGCTACCGCCCCAGCCGGTCGCTCCTCGCGGATGAGTCCACGCCCGCCTCGGCACCGGCGGCGTCGGCCGTGCGAACGGCGGCCTACGACGAGCCGCTCGCGGGCACGATTCAGCAGTGAGCTGTGCGGTGTGGTACAAGTCGATGCATGGACCGCACCCGTGACCACAGCCTGCCCGTCAGCCTGCTTTTCGTGAAGCGGCTTGGAGCCATGCGGCTGCTCATCGGGGCTTTTCTCGCTTGCGCGGCTTGGGCTGCTGCCCTGCCTGTGGCTGCCGCGGAGAAGGATCCGCACAAGATCATCTTTCAGGGGTCGATCCCGCTGCCCGACCGCGCCCTCGATGCCGCCGGCAATTCGGTCGAGATCACCGGCTTGAGCGGCGTGGCCTGGCTGGGGGATGATCGCTACGTCGCCGTTCTGGACAACAGCCGGTACGTCTTGTTGTTTCGGCTGTCGCTCTCGCAGACCGGCAAGCCGCTGGCCGTGGAGTCGCTCGAGGCCGTGAAGCTTTCGCAGCGGCACGACTACGAGGACGTGGTGCCCTGCCCCGCCCCGGTCGCCCGCGGCCTCGAGCGGGAACGCTGGCGAGGCCGACCGGAGAGCCGCGACGTCGATCGCCGGGACGACGCCGAGTTCGTGCTCGTCTGCGAGGAAGACACGCCCGCCATCCGGGCGTTTTCCCTGCCGGACGGCGGCATGGTCGCGGCGGTGCCGCTTCCCGACAACCTGCTGACGAGGCGGCCCAATCGAGGGCTCGAGTCGCTGGCGATCGAGCCCGACGGCCGATCGCTCTGGACGGCCAACGAGGAGGCCCTACCCGCCGACGGGCCGCCATCCACCACCGACGCGGGCACGGTGGTGCGGCTGACGCGGCTTCCGCTGCCCGACGACCGGGAGGATGCCCCCGATGGCCGTGCGCCGGCGGAAGAGCCCGCGGCGGTGGCCGCCCTCCAGGTGGCCTATCAGGTCGATCCCGTGCACTCCTTCCTGCGGGTGTTGGCCGGCCAGCCCCTCTCGGGCCTGTCGGCACTCGTCGCCGTGGGCAAGGGACGCCTGCTCGCGCTCGAACGCAGCGGCGCGCCCGGGCTGCCGCCGTTCGCGAGCCGGATCTACCTGGTCGACACCGCTTCCGCCGCCGACGTCTCGGGGGTCGAGCGTGATCTCGCGTCCCGGCCCGAGGCCTTCGTGAAGAAGCGGCTGCTCTGGAAGGATTCGCTCGGGATCAACCTCGAGGGCCTGTGCCTGGGGCCGAAGCTCGCGGACGGCAGCCGCGGCCTGGTCGGCATCGCCGACAACGGCGGCATCAGCACGCCGAATCAGCTCGTCGGCCTGTCGCTCGTCACGCCCGCGCCCGCCGTCGAGCCCGGCGTGCTCGGCGCCGTCGCGGCACTATGGCGATCGCCCTGGTGGTGGGACGGCTCACCAGCCCCTGATTCACCAGCCCATGACCATGTTCGATTCGATCACCCGGCGGGCCCGGTCGAGATCGTCGCCGGTCTCCTGCATGTAGAGCCGGATCGCGTGGAGCTTGTCGCCCTGCGCCTTGGAGAGGCATTCGCGGGCCGTGTTGCAGGGATCGACGCGGGGATCGCTCGGGCCCGAGCAGAGGCCGATGGCCGATTTGGAGATCACCCACGTATCCCGCGGCCGGCGGGTGAGACGGACGATCCGCTCGCCCGGATAGGCCTCCTCGACGACGGCCGCGGCCGCCTGCTCGTCGGCCGCCCAGGAGATGATGATGTGGGCGCTGGTTTCGATTTCGAAGAGCGGCATGGCGGGGCTCCCGAGGAATGGATCGCTGCCAGAGACCTTACGCCACGTCCGCCGCGCCGGTCAATTGTTCAGCCCCCCGGCTTCTGGCTACGATTGAGGGGGCATCGACCGCCAAAGCAGCATCGAGAGGCGACGACATGCGGTATGACCGGCATGGTTTTCCGATTCCGGCGGAGTTCGAACGGCCCGCGAACGATGCGGCTGAGACGGCCGATTTCGGCCGTGCCGCCCCCGGGCCTTCCGGCCGGCAGCGGCCCGGAGCCGGTAAACGGTGGCTGCTGCTCGCAGCGATCCTGGGCGGGGTGGTGCCGGCGATTGTCGTGCCGCAGGTGCTGCCGATCGTCCGGGAGCTGGTGGTGCAGTGGTCGCTCGAGCAGGCGGCCGAACGCGAGGCGAAAAGCGACATCGCCGGGGCCGTGACCGACCTGAGCCGGGCGCTTCACTGGCAGGGCGACGAGGTCGACCTGCTCTGCATGCGGGCGATGCTCCGGCTGGAAAGTGAAGACGCCCGCGGCTGCCTCGAAGACGCGAAGCGGGCCAGCGAGATCGCCCCCACGGCCGTCCAGCCGTGGCGGGTGCGGGCGCTTGTGAACGTGGTGCTCGACGACGTCGGCGCGGCGCTCGACGCCGCCGACATGGTGGTGCAGCTCTCGGCCGCCGGTGATCCCGACGCCCTCAACCATCGGGCCTACATCCGCGGGCTGGTGGGCCGCGATCTCACCGAGGCGCTCGCCGACATCGATCGGGCGCTGGGGATTTCCGACCGCGGCGCTGCGGACGGGGAGGACGAGGACGCGGCCCTGGCCCCGGGGGATTCGTCGCCCGAGATGCTCGACACGCGGGGCTTCCTCCTGCATCTGCTCGGCCGCCACCGGGAGGCGGTCGATCAGCTCAATCTCGCCATCACCGGGATGCAGCAGAACCGCCGCAAGCTGAGGGTGCTGGCGGGCCGGGTCGATCCGGTGCAGCTGGCCTGCCGGCTGCGGAGCCTCGAACACGGCCTGGCCGTGATGCACGAGCACCGGGCCCAGGCCTGCGAGGCCATCGGCCTCGACGAGCAGGCCAGTCAGGATTTCGCAATGGCCAGGCAGAAGGGCTTCGACCCCCGTCGGGGAATTTTCTGACGGGCCGTGGCGCCGCGGAAAACGGCCTCTTTTGAATTGGCCCGAGAGCCGATACAATCTGGGCTCACGGCGAAGGCCCGTTCTGACCGCTGGCATGGCCAGCGATCACGCACGGGGGTGTAGCTCAGTTGGTTAGAGCGCCAGCCTGTCACGTTGGAGGCCGCGGGTTCGAGTCCCGTCACCCTCGCTGTTTTTTCTGCCACCGCCGGGCTCGGTGAAGGCCGTCGGCTTCGGGGCGGCAAAAGTCTCGTCGCGTGGGCCGCGGCGGCCCAAAGCTCCTCGAGCTTTCGCCGACCCCTTCGCCTACCTCTCCCCTTTTATCCGGGCATATCTGTAGCGTTCTACTCGAGCAGTTCGAGCCAGGCCCGGATCTCGTTGTCGTATTCGCTCGCCAGGCCGCCCACGATCAACTGGCGGTGGAAGCTCGCGGCCCCCTCCTTCACGAGGTCGGCGTCCTCGGCGCTCGGAAATCGCCGGGCCGGGTCGGAGGCGATCATCCCCCGGATGAAATTCATCAACAGCTCGTTGCAGGTGACGTCGGCCGGGAGCAGCTGCGGGAGCCGCTGGCCGAGCGACCGCTTGGCTTCGAGCAGGTCGCGATAGGACTGCAGCCCGGCGAACGGCGGCTTGCCCGCGAGCATCTCGATCAGCACGTAGCCGAGGCTCGCCAGGTCGGACCGCGGCGTGTTCTCCCGCCCTTCGAGCACCTCGGGGGCCGCGTAGGATGGCGTGCACGTGCGGTTGGGGGGCATGTCGTCGAGTTCCAGGGCCGAGCCGATGTCGATGATCTTCGCGTTGCCCGTCCGCTTCACCATGATGTTGGAGCTCTTCACGTCGCCGTGCACGATCCCCTCGCGGTGCAGGGCCGCGAGGGCCGCCAGGCATTCGCGGATGATCGCGATCGCGACCCCCGGCTTGAGCTGTGACTGGAGCGGGCCGGCCGTGACGATCACGTTGTTCAAGTGCCGCCAGCGGTCGTCGTCCACGCTCGCCCGGGTCTGGGCGAGCAGTTCCGGGGCCAGCAGCCGTGAGAGGTCGAAGCCGTCGACCCACTCCATCTCCATGATCCGGATCCGCCGTTGCTCCACGAAATTGTGCACGTCGAGGAGGTTGTCCTGCTGGATTTGGGCCACCCGCGAGGCCACCTTCGCGATCCGGTTCATCCCCTCGTCGTAGAGCGTTTCGGTTTCGTAGCGCTCCGGCGAGAAGATCTTGAGGGCCACCGGCAGGCTGAAATTGTCGGTGCCGCGACGCTCGGTGAGAAACACCACACCCTGCCCTCCCGCCCCGAGCCGCCGCGTGAGCGCATGGTATTCGGTCCAGTTGAGCCGGCCCGCGTCGAGGATCTCCCCGTAGCGGGAGAGCAGCTCCTCCGGGCAGCGGCTGCCCACCTCCCCGCTGACGGAGATCGTGGGGCGGCCTTCCTGGTAGATCGTGGTGTTCATCGCGTCGGGCTGGCTCGTCATCGGGTCATGGTGTGGGACAAGGTGTGGGCTCAGGTGTCGGGCTAGCGGGCGTCGCCGTCGGGCGGTTCGGGAAATCCCAGTCGCTTGTCGACCAGGTTTCGCAGCGGCCTGCCCGCGAGGTGCCGAGAGAGATTGTCGCAGAAAAAATCGGTCATCGCATCGATTCGGCGGGCCGATTGCCCGGCCACGTGCGGCGTGATCAGAAGCCGCGGGGCCCGCCAGAGGCGGCTTTCCGGCGGCGGCGGCTCGACGGGCGTGACGTCCACGGCCGCGGAATCGAGATGGCCGCTTTCGAGCGCGTCGACGAGTGCGTTTTCATCGACGAGCGGCCCACGGGCCATGTTGACGAGGATCGCGCCCGGTTTCATGCGGGCGATCGCGGCTGAGTCGATCATGCCGCGGGTCTGTGGCGTGAGGGGGGCGCAGAGGAAGAGGATGTCGGCCGCCGCGAGCACGTCGGGGAGGGTTTCGGGGCCGCCGAGCCGTTCGACCGCGGCCGGCTTGCGGACCGGAAAGTAGTCGGTGGCGAGGATCCGCACCCGGAAGGGCGCGAGCACCTCCACGAGCCGGCGTCCCACCCCGCCGAGGCCCACGATGCCGACGGTGGCATCGGTGAGGTCGCGGGTGGGGCGGCGGACGAACTCCTGCCGGTGCTGTTGGGACAGAAAGAGCGGGATGCGTCGCGTGCAGGCGATCGCGAGGCCCAGGCCGTGCTCGGCCACCTGGTCGGCCAGCACGCCCGAGGCGCTTGTCACGGTGATGTCGGAGCCGACCACCACCGGCACCAGGCAATGGTCGAGGCCGGCGGCCGACGACTGGATCCAGCGGAGCCGGCCCGCCTTCACGACCGCGTCCCAGGGGACGGGCACCTTCGGGTGGCCGCAGAAGATGTCGGCCGCGGGCAGTTCGGCCGCCACCCGCTCCTGGCCGGCATCGACCAGTTCGGCCTGGGGCACGACCGCCTGAATCTGGGCAAGGTGGCGTGACTCGACGGGATAGCAGAGGACGATGCGCATGGCTACGGTTTTCGCCGGAATGGGCTCGAATTGACAAGTCGAACCCCGGCCGGGGTCGGTGCGGCCCGGCGTGACGCTCGTCCGATGGCTTGCCGAGGCTGGTTTTCTGGGGTTCAATACGTGTTGAGTTCAATGTTGCGATCGGCTGGAAATGATCGGCCGGTTCCTCCCGAACAGCCGATCTTCCACAGCACACCATGCGTTCCAAGCTGCTTGCCGTCGCCGCCCTCGCCTTCCTGCGGATCGTCGTGGGGATGCATTTTTTCCTGGAGGGCCTGAGCCACCTCCGGGATCCCGAGTGGTCGAGCGCCGGGTTTCGGAAGGCGGCGGTGGGGCCGCTGGCCGATTTCTACCGCGGTTCCCTGCCGGAAACGGGCAGCTGGTCGAAAACGCTCGGCAAGGCCGACGGCCGGCCGGCCGCCGAGGTCGCGGCCGAGTGGAAGGCGAGCGTGGTGGCCGACTGGAAAAAGCAGCTCGCCGACCGGGAAAAAATCCTGCCGCTCGACGCCGCCGGCCGGGCTTCTGCCCAAGAGCGGCTGACTGCCGCCTCGGCAGAACTCGACGACCTCGTGGCGGGCCTCGGCGACGACCTTTCCGCCTACCGGCTCGAAATCGAGCGGCTGGCGACCATGGAGCGGTCGCGGGCGGCCGCGCAGATCCCCTTCGCCCGCGAACGCGTGGCCAAGAAGCGGCGGGAACTGGCGGGCCAGGCGGCCGGCTGGATGAAGGATGCCGACGCGATTGGCACGAAGCTCGTCGCCGAGTGGGACGAGCCGCGGTCTCCGGCCGAACGGCTCCGGCTGGCGGCTTCGGCCGGGCAGACCCCGCTCTGGAAGGCGGATCGCTTCGTGAGCTGGTCGCTCGTCACGATCGGCGCCTGCCTGGTGCTCGGCGTGCTCGTGAAATTCAACGCCATGGGAGGCGTCTGCTTCCTGGCCAGCGTGATCGCCTCGCAGCCGTTCTGGGTGCCCGGGGCGCAGGCCACGTATAACCAGTGGGTGGAAGTGGCCGCCCTCCTGGCGCTCGCCAGCCTGCCGACCGGCGGCTGGAGCGGCCTCGATTTTTTTCTCGGCCGATGGCTCGGCAACTTCTGTCCCCTGGCCGGCTGCTGCCGGACCGCATCCCGCGACTGACGCCCGTTTGAGAGAGGTGTTGCGATGAATCTTTCGGAAGCCCAGAAGACGATCGGCAAGGAGAATTTCGCCGACGCGGTGAGCATCACGCGGCGGGACTTCCTCACCGGCACGCTCGCGGCCGGCCTCGCCACGGGTGCGGGCCTGGGATCGATCTACTTCGGCTACGGCAAGAGCGTGGGCAACCCGCTCCGCGTGGGCGTGCTCGGCACGGGCGACGAGGGCAGCGTGCTCCTGGGCGCCCACAACCCCGACTATCTCAACGTCATCGCGATCGCCGACGTCCGCCCCTACAACGTCTTCCGCGCCTTCCACGGCGACGTCTCGAGCCCGAGTGCCAACGTCGCCCGCCCCGGCCTGATGGCGAAGTACAAGTGGTCGAGCGAGGACGAGGCCCGTAAGCACGTGAAGATCTACGGGGCCTACGAGGAGCTGCTCGCCGACGACGATATCGAGGCCGTGGTCATCGCCCTGCCCCTCCATCTCCATGCCGAGGCGGCGATCAAGGCGATGCGGGCCGGCAAGCACGTGCTCACCGAAAAGCTGATGGGCCACTCGATCCACGAGTGCAAGGAGATGGGCCGCGTGTCGCGGGAGACGGGCAAGATCCTCGCCACCGGCCACCAGCGGCACTACAGCGTGCTCTACGACAACGCCGTGCACACGATCGGCAAGG
>JBJTSM010000668.1:0-2115 GCA_046076685.1 Planctomycetia bacterium
CTCTCGCTCGGCCTGGCGGTGCGGTCGATCGCCGTGCCGCAGGGGGAGTTCGCGGCGGCCCGGGTCGATGCGCTCGAATCGACCCGGCTCGTCTGCAGGGAGATCCTGATCGAGAACGACGACGGCACGTTGCTCGTGCACATGGGCCGCGTCGTGGGGGGCGGCGGCGGCCGGATCGAGATCAAGGATCGGGACGGTGTGGACTCGATCGCCATCGGCACGCGGCCGGACGACCGCGACGGCGTGGTCGAATTCTTCGACGCCAAGGGAGAGCCGGCGGGAAAACTCTCCGCTCCCTGAGTCGGAAAACCGAGCGGGAAACCTGCGCGGGAACCCGGTGTCAGATTTTCGCCCACCGGACCGTATCCCAGATGTGACGGACATCTGGATACGCCCTTGCCGAAGGTATTTCAGGTGGACCGCAGCAGGGCCCGCGGCACGCCGATGTCGAGCACGTGCACGGTTCCCGTGTAGTGATCCGCGCCCGGCTGGTCGAAACCGATCTTCCGCGCGACGAACGTGCCGGTGACGTCGGCGACGATGCAATCCCCCGGTGGCCGGCCGGTATCGCCATCGAGGCCCGAAGGGAGATCGACGGCGAAGACGCCGACGCCGTCGCGTGTCCGCAGGGCGTTGATCGCGGCGATCGCCGTGGCGATCGTGCCACGCGGCGGGCCGACGGCCCCCGTGCCCAGCAGGGCATCGACCAGCCAGGTGGCACCGGCGAGACCGCGTTCCCAGTCCGCCCGGTCGGCGTCGTCAAACCGCTCGACTCGCATGCGGGCGTGAACCGCCACGTGGTGATTGATGGCGGCGTCACCGACGAAGCCGGCCGGGTCGCAGGCCAGGAGCAGTCGCACCTCGACGCCGAGGTTTTCGAGGTGGCGGGCCATGACGAAGCCGTCCCCCGCGTTGTTGCCCTTGCCGCAGGCGATGGCGACCGGGCCGGCGGCCGCCAAGGCATGCAGGAGCGCCGCGGCGTTCCTGCCGGCGTTTTCCATGAGCACGATCCCCGGCAGGCCGAATTCCTCGGTCGCCCGCCGGTCGATGCCACGAACCTCTGCCCGTGCGAGTGGACGCATGATGGTGCAAGCCTACCTCG
This sequence comes from Planctomycetia bacterium, assembly GCA_046076685.1. Taxonomy (GTDB): domain Bacteria; phylum Planctomycetota; class Planctomycetia; order Pirellulales; family UBA1268; genus CAMCQY01. The sequence continues at coordinate 1,103 of JBJTSM010000668.1, forward strand.
GCCGAGGGTCCTGCGGGCAAGGCCCGCACATCGTGATCCCGGTGGGCCTCGCTCCGCCACTGGACCGCTTCTCGAGAGCGCCCGGCCGCCTCAGGTTCGATAATCACGGGACGGCGAACGGGTGGAGGAAGTGCCGTTGACCGGGCTATTCTTTGTCCTTGGTGAGGCACGCTTTCACGGCAGCAGAGCAGCAAGCGCGCCGCGGAACTGCGCGAACTCCAGCAACTCCGTTGGCTCGACGACGTCGCACGCGGCGTAACGACCCTCCTCCGGCCGGCGAAACCGGTGCGTTCGGCGGGTCGTCGCCTCGACGACCCAGACTTCCGGAACGCCGTGCCGGGCCAAGAGCGGCACCTTCACACCGAGGTCGTGGGAAAGGCTCGAGTCGGCGACCTCCACGACCAGGCGTGCATCGGCTGGCCCCGGAGGCCGGCTCCGGTAGAAGTCGGCACGCTGGGCCAGGAGGCAAATGTCGGGTTGCAGTTCGCTGGCCGCATCGAGTCGGAGCAGGTTTTGCATCCAGATCACGAGCGAACGGCCGAACGCCTCGTGAAAGGCGGCCGCCATGGCGGCGACCACCGCGGCATGCATGATGCCGATGGGAGACATGTCACAAACCTCGCCGTCGATGAGTTCGACCCGGTCATCGGCCCGCAGGATGCCGGCCTCGGCCAGACGGTAAAACTCGTCCACCGTGATCCGGTGTCGCCCGGGAGTCGGCGAACCAATTTCGGTGCCCGATGCAGTGACCATGGCTTCGCAGGACCGTTGTTTCGCAGGCTCGATGTCCGTGAACGCTTCATTTTAACGCACGCCTGAATTCCGAGCCACTGTGTCCAAGTCCTACTCCCCGGCACCTGAAATGCGAAAAACAATGGTTTCCCAGTGCTTTTCAAGTACGCCCGGCAGGACTTGAACCTGCAACCCTCGGTTCCGAAGACCGATGCTCTATCCAATTGAGCTACGGACGCGTGGCCCGGAAGTATAGCAAAAGCCACTTCGGACCAGCCGCG
>JBJTSM010000669.1:0-3935 GCA_046076685.1 Planctomycetia bacterium
CGCCGGCCCGGGCGTGCTGGCGATGGGGGGGGAACTGAAGGCCGCCGTCTGCGTGGCCCGCGACGATCGGGCCTGGATGAGCCAGCACATCGGCGACATGGGCAACGTCACGACGCTGGATGCCCTCGCCGCCGCCGCCGACCGCCTGCTGCGGCTTTTTCACGTGGAGCCGGAGGCGGTCGTCGGCGATCTCCATCCGGGCTACGCGTCGACGGCGTGGGCCCGCGGGCACGCTGCGAAGCGGGGCATCCCCTTCGTGCCGGTGCAGCATCACGAGGCGCACGTGGCGGCGCTCCTGGCGGAGCACGGCGGCCGCGAGGCCGCGATCGGCGTCTGCTTCGACGGCACCGGCTACGGCCGTGACGGCACGATCTGGGGCGGGGAATTCTTCGCGGTGCGGGGCGGCGTGTTTCGCCGGGCCGCCCACCTCGAGCCGTTTGCGCTGCCGGGCGGCGATGCCTGTATCCGGCAGCCGCGGCGGACGGCGCTCGCGCTGTTGCACGCGGCGGATTGCGCCTGGGATGAACGCCTGCCCCCCGTGGCGGCCGTGGCCGCACACGACCGTCGCGTGCTCGAGCGGCAGCTCGCCGCGGGACTCAACAGCGTGGCTACGAGCAGCATGGGCCGGCTCTTCGACGCGGTCGCGGCGCTGGCCGGGCTGCGACAGTCGGTGACCTACGAGGCGGAGGCGGCGCTGGCGCTCGAATCGCTGGTGGCCGGGTCACCGGCCGATGAACAGGAGGCCGCCGCAGCGGAGACGGCCGGCCACGGCTACGCCTTCGCGATCCGGGAAGGCGACCCGCTGCGGGTCTGCTGGCGGGACGTGGTGCGGGCGATCGCGCGGGATGCGATCGATCGCAGGCCGCCGCAGCGGATCGCGACGGCGTTTCATCGGGGGTTCGCGGCGATGATCGTGGCGGTCTGCCGACGGCTGCGGGATGCCGGCGCGGGCGACGTCGTGGGGCTGACCGGGGGCGTGTTTCAGAACGCGGTGCTCGTGTCGCTCGCCTGCAAGGCCCTCGGCCGCGCAGGATTCGAGGTGGTCGTCCACGAACGGGTGCCGGCCAACGACGGCGGCCTCGCACTCGGCCAGGCCGTGCTGGCACGGCACGCGCTGGTGGCTGACGCTCACCGCGGCCCGATCCGGTAGAGGTGGGACTTCGTCCGCAGGTAGATCGCCCCCGCGAAGACCGCGGGCGAGGCCATGCAGCCCGAGTCGAGCTGGTTGGTCGCGAGCACCGTGTGGGGATGTTCGGCCGACAGCACGAACGTCTCGCCGTTCTGGTTGCTCGCGTAGATGCGGCCGTCGGCCAGGAGTGGCGATGCCGAGAATTCACCCGCCAGCCGCTTCTGCCAGACGGCCTTGCCGGTGAGGGCGTCGAGCACCGTGGCGGTGCCCGCGTCGCCGACGAGAAACAGCCGGTCGCCGAGCAGCAGCTGCGACGACCGCGAGCCGCCGCCCTGCGCCGATTTCCAGGCGACATGCGAGCCGGTCACGTCGCCGCTGCCGTCGGGGCGGACGGCCAGCAAGCGCATGCCGCCGGCGGCGGTGTTGAGGAAGACGAGACCGTGGGCGAAGAGCGGCCGCGCCGAGGCGTTCATGCCGCCGTGATTGACCCGCCAGAGTTCGTCGCCCGTCTTCGGCTCGTAGGCGATCGTGGCGCCGGCGCTCGGCAGCACGACCTGCTCGCGGCCGCCGCTCGTGAGGACGGTGCCGGTCGGATAGGCCTTCTTGGCGTCGCCGTCGAGAGTGCCGTAGGAAATGTCGCGATCCTTCCGCCAGACCGTCCCGCCGGTCCGCTTGTCGAGGGCGACGACCAGGCCTTGCCGGAAATCGCCGTCTTCCACGCGATCCCCTGCGACTCGCTCCATTCGAGGGGCAGGTTCCGCTCCTGCGAGACGCCATCCCCCGTGGGCCCACGAAACTCGGGCCAGGGCGTCGCGGCGGGCGACACGCTCGCGGCCAGCCACGCCACCAGCCACGCCACCAGCCAGCAGGCAACCCCGCGGCGGCCTTGGGAGAAAACCGGATGTGGTTTCACGCGATCCTCGGGCGTGTTTCTGGCGTGGGCGGATGGGCCGGGCTTCAGCCCCGGTGCACCGAGGATAGCAGACGCCTCCGTGCGGCGAGAGCGTCGAGCCATGCGTCGATTCCCGCGCCGGTTTTCGCGGAGGTTTCGATGATGCCCATGCCGGGTCGGACGGCGGCGATGTTGGCGTGGGCCGCGGCCCGGTCGAACTCGCAGGCCGCGGCCAGGTCGATCTTGGTGATGGCCGCCAGGTCCGACGTGTTGAAGAGGCCCGGATATTTCAGCGGCTTGTCCTCCCCCTCGGTCACCGAGAGGAGCGCCAGCCGCACCGACTCGCCCAGATCCCAGCTCGTCGGGCAGACGAGGTTGCCCACGTTCTCGATGAACAGATAGTGGAGGGCGGCGAGGTTCCAGCCTGCCAGGTGGGTGCGGACCATGTCGGCCTCGAGGTGGCACATGCCGTGCGTCATGATCTGGCGGACCGGCGCCCCGCTCTCCGCGAGCCGTCGGGCGTCGTTGTCGGTTTCCAGGTCGCCCACCACCGCCGCCGCCGGAATGCCGCGGGCGACCAGCCGCGTGAGCGTCTCGCGGAGAAACGCCGTCTTGCCCGTGCCGGGGCTCGACACCATGTTCACCACGAGCACGCCGAGCGATTCGAACTCCCTGCGCATCTCCCGGGCCAGTTCGTCGTTTTTTTTGAGGATTTTCGTCCGGACCTCGAGCACCCGCGGTCCGGCGGCCGTGATCGTCGTCATGGGGGCATCTCCCCGGCGCACGCCGGCTCTGCTGTGCTTTCGGGCTCGATCACCAGCGATTCGATCTCGAGTTCGCGGCCGGCCCGGAGGTCGCCGCTCAAGTGTCCACAGGCGGGGCAGGCGAACCGCTGGATGCCGGACAGTTCGCTTTCGAGGCGGCAGGCCGGGCACCAGATCCGCACCGGCACGGCCGTGATCTCGAGCGTCGCCGTCGCCAGGGGCGTGCCCTTCCGCACGAGTTCGAAGCCATACCGGAGGGCATCCTCGTGCACGCAGGACAGGGCCCCGATCCGCAGGTTCACGCTCCTGACGAGGCCGCCCCCCAGCCGACGCAGGTGCTCGGCGGCCGTCTCCACGATGCTGGCAGCGATGGAAAGTTCGTGCACGGCGGCATCCGCCCTCGGGGAGACGGCTCATTCTACGCCCGCCCCTTGTTTGCATTTCGCGGAGCCGCCGCCTAGAGTCCCCCGAGTTGCATGGGCGCGACTGGGAGAGGGTTTCATGACCTCCATGTCGTCCATGACCGCCGAGCCCCTCGCGCTCTGTCTCACCGCCGTCCTGATCGGTGTCGTCCACACGGCGGCCGGCCCCGATCACTCCATTCCCTTCGTCGCGATGGCGCGGGCCGGCGGTTGGTCGCCTGCGAAGACGTTCTGGGTGACCACGGCCTGCGGCCTCGGGCACGTGGCGGGATCTGCCGTGCTCGGCATCGTGGGGCTCACGGTCGGAGGCATGGTGCTCGGTGTCGAGGCCATCGATGCCCTCCGCGGGGATGTCGCCTCCTGGATGCTGATCGGCCTCGGTGCCGCCTTTCTGGTCCGCGGGCTTTTGCAGCTGACCCGCGGCCATGTCCACGCCCACAAGCCCGTGGTCGATGCCGGGACGCCGTGGATGCTCTTTCTCATTTTCGTCTTCGGTCCCAGCGAGCCGCTCGTGCCGCTCCTCATGGTGCCGGCGTCGCGCAGCGGGCCGGCGGCCGTGGCTGGCGTCGTGGCCGCCTTCGCCGTCGCCACGGTGGTGACGATGCTGGGGAGTGTGTTCGCGATCCGGTACGGCGCCGCGTTCGTGCCCGGACCGAGGTTCGGTCGATTCGAGCAGGCCGCCGCCGGGTTGGCGCTGGCCGCCTGCGGCGTGCTCGTGCGATGGGGGC
>JBJTSM010000670.1:0-2692 GCA_046076685.1 Planctomycetia bacterium
CTTCGAACGGCTCGACCGCGCGGCCCCCGGCGACGGCCCCGAGTTTCTCTCCACGCATCCCGACACGGCCTGGCGGATCGTCGAAATCCGCCGGCTCACCGCCGGCTTGCCCGAGTCGCCGAAGCGGCCGCTCGGCATCGACTGGGAGGCGGTGAGAGCGAGCATCGAGCGGCGCTGACGACCGGCGGGACGATTGCCGCCACACTGCCATGTCGGTTATGCTGCCGGCTTTCCCCTTTGGAGGAGCTTTGCTTGATCCCCCTCTCCCATCCCGCGTTCACCGGTCTCGTCGGCCTCGCCCGCACCGACATCACGCCCCCGGTCGGCATCTTCTGCCGCAACTGGGGCGCGGCGATGCACGATACGGCGCAGGGCGTGCACCGGCCGCTCTTCCTCACGGCGCTCGCGATTCGCGCCGGCGCCGACGACCAGCCGCTCGTGCTCCTCGACACCGACCTCGGCTGGTGGGCCAACCTCGCGTATGAGCGACGGTTTCGCGGCCGCGTCTGTGCCGCGCTCGGGCTGCCTGAAGAACGCTTGCTCTCGTGCGTGACGCACACCCACTCGGCCCCGCCACTGTGCGATCCGGAGCCGCAGTGGCAGGGGGGCGACCTGCTGGCCGCCTACCTCGGGCGGCTCGAGCAGGCGATGGTGGAAACCGCGCGGGCGGCGCTCACGAGCCTCGCGCCGGCCACGATCGAGTGGCATCACGGCCGCTGCGGGCTCGCCACCAACCGCGACCTGCCCGATCCGGCGCCCCCCGACGGCCCGCGGCTCGTGGTCGGGTTCAATCCCGCCAACCCCGCCGACGACCGGCTCGTGGTCGCACGGATCACGTCCGCCTCCGGCACGCCACTGGCGACGATCGCCAACTATGCCTGCCACCCCACCACGCTCGCCTGGGACAACGATCTCGTCTCTCCCGATTTTCCGGGGGAGATGCGGAGCACGATCGAGCGGGAGGGGGCGGGGCTCGGGATCTTTCTGCAGGGGGCGTCGGGCGAGCTTTCGCCCCGCTATCAATACGTCGGCGATCCGGCCGTCGCCGACAGCCACGGCCGGGAGCTCGCGCACGCGGTGCTCGCCGCGGTGCACGCGATGGAGCCGCCGGGCCAGTCGCTCGTGTTCGAACGCGTGGTCGAGTCGGGCGCGCCGCTCGCGACCTGGCGGCGCGAGCCGCGGCCCGTGACGCCGATGATGACAAGCCTCGCCGCGAAGCGGCGGACGGTGGACCTGCCGCTCAAGGACTGGCCCGCGGCGGCGGAGCTCGCGGCCCAGTTCGCCGCCTGCACCGACCGGCCGATCGCGGAGCGGATCCGCCGCAAGCTGCGGATCCGCGAGGCGCTCGGCGACGGCCAGACGTTTCCCATGGAAATCTGGGGCTGGCGGATCGGCGAGGCGCCCGTGCTCGGCACGATGGCCGAGGCCTATTCCTGCATCCAGGAGAACGTGCGGGCCGCATTCCCAGACCGCGAGGTCGTGTGGCTCAATCTCGTGAACGGCTCCGTCGGCTACCTGCCCCCCGAGCCGCTCTACGATGTCGAGGTCTACCAGGTCTGGCAGACGCCCTTCGACCGCGGCAGCCTCGAATTGCTCGAGGCCGCGGCGATCGATCTCGGCCGGGAGCTCTTGGCGACGTGACAGCCGCGGACTGGCTCGACTGGACCGTCGCCGATGCCGCGCGGGGAAGAATCATGTCCTGCCCGCTGAAGGCGGCGCAGTTGCCGACGTAAGCTCCATGAAGCGGCCCTGCGGGTTGAGCAGTGCCCAGAGGACGGCGTCGACCGCCATCAGCCCGGCGAACGTGAACAGGGCCGCGTTCCAGGTGCCCGTGGCCGACACGAGCCAGCCGACCGTCACCGGAAAGAGCATCGCGCCGAACGACCCCGCCATGTTCATGGCCCCGAAGACCGTGCCGACGCGGTCGCCGCCGTAGTCGATCGCCACGGTGTAGCCCGCCACGCCGCCGAAGCAGGCGACGAAGGCGCCGGCGCTGATCAGCACGATCGCGGCGTTGACATCGGCCACGAACGACGAGAGCACGATCAGCACCGCGCAGGTCGCCATCGAGACGGCGGCCAGGCATTGCCGGGCGATCCGCTTGCTGCCGGTGCGGGCGAGGATCCAGTCCGACGCATAGCCGCCGCAGATCACGCCGAGCATCGCCGCCACGCCGGCGTAGGAGGTGAGCAGGCCCGACTGCATGAGCGACACGCCGCGGGTCTCGCGGAGGAACGTGGGAAACCAGGTGACGAAGAAGATCATCGCCGCGGCGCGGAGGAACTGCTGGCCGCAGAGCAGCAACAGCGACGGATCGGTCCACACTCGGCCCGTCGCGTCCGCTCCGGGCTTTGCTTCGGCCGTGTCGCATCGGTTCCATAAAAGCCCCCGGCGCGAGCCGGTGGATGCCCCATCGCGATCACCCCCGATCCCGCATGCCTGCTGCGGCCCATCCAACCCCATCGACCGCGTGCACACCCAATACGCCGCGGCCCAGGCGAGCCCCGGCACGCCATAGAGCACGAGGCAGATCCGCCAGCGGTCGATATTCTCCGCGTCCGCCCACGGCGTGAAGCGTTCGAGCAGCCAGGCCGTGAGCACCGGCGCGATCGCGCCGCCGGCGAGCATGCCGGCCCCGAGCCAGCCCGACGCCCGCGCCCGCTCCTTCTCGCCGAACACCTGCCCGATCGAC
>JBJTSM010000671.1:0-4949 GCA_046076685.1 Planctomycetia bacterium
GCGACTACGCGAAATGCCGATTCATCCAGTTTGCGGAAGGGGGCGGCTTCCGCGACGCCGAATCAAAGCACGAGGAGCAGGGCTTGATTCACAAGATGGGCACGTCGCTCGTGCACAACTGGGATTACGGCGGCTGGCGGCAGGCGCAGCCCGTGAAGGGCGGGCCGATCACGATCAAGCCCGGGCCCGACTTTCCGAAGATGGTCTATTGCCCGAACCTCGAGCAGGTGCGCGGCCGCAAGCCCGACCACCCCTGGGGCGACGTCGCGAAAAACGCCCCTGACTGGGCGGTGATCGACGATCCCTTCCACAAGGGCTGCAAGGGCTTCGACATCGACGGCTACGTCGACTACATCGTCGCCTACGTGCGGGCCAACCGAAACCGGATCGTGCAGGTGGTGCCGTCGGGGCTCGAACGGTTCATCGACGCCCGCACGATAGAGCTGCAGCGGAAGGCCTATGCGGCGCTCAAAAAAGAGTTCCCCCACCTGCCGGTGGGGATGATGACCTGGGGCGTCAATGCGAGCGAGGAGGCGGTCAACCAGATTCTCGCCGAGAAGTTCTACGAGGTGGCCGACTTCTTTGACACCCACGTCTACCTTCCGTCCGTTGACTGGACGGCCTCCGACCGGCTGCGGGCCGAGCTCAAGAAGCGCGGCATCGACCGGCGGCTGATCTCGACGGAATTTGCCCGCGTCGGCGGCACCGACCAGCTGCAGAGCAGCCGCGACATGATCTGCTCGATGCTCGACGCCCATGCCCACGGGATGGAACGCGTCACCTACTTCCTCATGTATGTCAACGAGGTGCCCGAGGCCCCGCGGCGGCAGGCCGTGCTCCGCGGCGAGTTTCCCGGCGACGGCTTTCAGTGGATGCAGTATGTCGATCGTCCGCGGGTGTCGGACGCGATCCACGATGCGAACTGGGGCCGCGGCGCGTATGGCTCCGACGTGCGCGGCGCGTCGCTCATGCCGATGCTGAAGACCATGACCTACTACAACTTCGTGCAGGCGGTGGAGTGCGCCAACTTCAAGACCGTCTTTCAGCCCGACTCGCGATCGGTCTGCTACGTCTACGCCCGCGACGGCAAGACGATCTGCTGCCTCTATCAGAGGGAGGCGGGCCCGTCCGCGACGCTCCTGCTGAAGACGGCCGTGCCCTACGCGATGCAGGATTTCTTTGGCCGGACCGATCGCGTGGCGTCCGCGGGCAGTTCGCTCGTGGTGGCCACGCCTGATCCGCTCGTGCTGCTTTTCGAAGGCGAGGTGCCCGAGCTGCACGACGCGAAGACGGCCCCGGCCGTGCTCGGGGCCACCGACGGCGGCCTCGCGCTCTCGACCATCGCCCGCGGCACGACGGGCAAGGCCGTGCTGACCGTGCTGCCGCTCGCCGCGGCCGCCGCGAATGTCACGAACGCCACGATCACCGCCACCGTTGACGGCACCTGGCCCGAGGTGGAGGCGAAGAGCGTGGCCCTCGCGGTCGACAAGCCCACCACGATCGAACTGCCGATCGCGATTGCCGCCGACCGGGCGGCCGGCAGCTACACGTTTACCGTGCGGGTGCATGCTGGCGATAAGGACAGCGGCAAACTCCTCACCGTGCTGAAGCAGCCGCTCGTCGTGGGCGAGGTGCTTTCGGCCCGGCTCGCCGGCATTCCGCTCACGAAAAACACCGACCCCGCGATCGCCGTCACGATCACGAGCCTCGCCGACAAGCCGATGCAGGGCCGCGTGCGGGTCGCCAACCGTTTCTTCGGCGGGTTCATGCCCGAGGTGATGGAGCAGCCGTATTCGGTCGCGCCGGGCGGCACGGCCGTCGTAAAGTTTCCGGTGCCGCGTGAGCAGGCCAATCTCGCCACGAGCTACGAAATGCGGGCGACCGTCGCCGACTCGACCGGCATCGCCGTCACATGCGAAGGGGATGTGAGCTTTCAGGGCTGCGTGAAGACGAAGACGCCGATCACGGTGGACGGCAGCCTCGCCGACTGGAAGCTCGACGAGCTTGTGCCGATCCCGTTTGAGAAGTGGCACCGCGGGCCGCGCGAGCCGCAGGATTTCGGCGGGCGATTTTTTAGCCGCTGGGACGACGAGCGGCTCTACTTCGCCGCCGAGATTACCGATCGCGTGCCGGTGGTCAACGGCACCGAGCAGGTGCTCTGGAACGACGACAACATCATGTTTTGCCTCTACCCCTGGGGCTGGCGGATGGGCGAGCCGCTCGAATCGGGCTACTACCGCGAGCACCTCGGGCCTCTCGCCGGGGGCAAGGCGGGCATCTGGCGGGCGGGCAACGTGCCGAGCGGCCCGACCCGGGCCGACGGGGCGGAGATCGCCGTCACCCGCACGCCCACCGGCTGGGTCTACGAATGGGCCTACCCGAAGGCGAGCCTGCATCCGCTCGCGCTCAAAGACGGCGCCGCCTTCCGGCTCTCGATGAGCGTGTGGGACCAGTTCAAGAAAGAGAAGAAGACCGAGCAGGACTGGGGCGAATTCACCTGGCTCACGTTCGGCGGCTTCAACTCGAGCGTCAACGCCCAGCCCGCCCTGTGGCGCGAATTCACCCTCGTCGAATAAAAAGGGGACTGGCTCTTTTTGCGCAGCAAAAGGTGCCTGTCCCCTTTTTCATGGACAACAAAAAGGGGACGCAGCTCTTTTCGCTCGCTTATATTGTGCCTATGAGATGTCTGAGCGTGTTTGTCGTGGCGGTAGCGGCGTGGTCCTCGATCGCGGCGGCGGCTCCCGGCATTCCCGCCGACGCACAATGGCACGACGTGACCCAATGGGGCGTCGAGGGGCGCGGCTGGGGCGATCAGGACCGCAAGCGGTGGTTCGACCGCTTTCCCGCCAAGGCCGAGGGCAGTGTCAAGGATGTCGTCTGGCAACTGAGCCGCGATAGCGCCGGCATGGTGGCCAGTTTCAAGACCGACGCGCGGGAGATCTACGCACGCTACACCGTCTCGAAGCAACAACTCGGTATGTCCCATATGCCGCCAACCGGCGTCAGCGGGCTCGATCTTTACGCCCGCGACGATGGCGGAAGGTGGCGGTGGGTGGGGGTGACGAGGCCGACGCAGCAGACCGTCGAGGCGGTGGTCGTCTCCGGTCTGGCGGAGGGCGTGAGGGAATACGCGGCGTATCTGCCGCTCTTCAATGGCGTCGAGTCGCTCGAGATCGGCGTGCCGGCCGGGGCGACAATCGAGGGACTGCCGCCGCGGGCCGCGCGGCCGATCGTCTTCTACGGAACCTCCATCACGCACGGCGCCTGCGCCTCGCGGCCCGGCATGGTGCATACCGCCATCCTCGGCCGACGGCTTGACCGGCCGGTGCTCAACCTCGGATTCTCCGGTGCCGGCACGATGGATGCCGAGGTCGGCAGCCTGCTCGCCGAACTCGACGCCGCGGTCTACGTCATCGATTGCCTGCCAAACATGGGCGCCGCCGACGTCACCGCGAAGTGCCGCCCGCTCGTGATGCAACTGCGGGCCGCGCGGCCCGACGTACCGATCGTGCTCGTCGAGAGCCGCCGACATACCAACTCCTGGGCCTTGCCAGAGTTGAACCGGCAGCACGACGCCACCCATGCGGCCCTCGACGCGGTCTACGAGCAACTCTTGAAAGACGGAGTAACGAAACTCTTCTACATCGAGGGGGATCACCTCTACGGCGACGACGCCGAGGGCGCCACGGATGGCTCGCATGCCAACGATCTGGGCTTCATGCGTCAGGCCGACATCTTCGAGCCCGTTCTCCGCGCCGCCCTGCAGTAAAAAGGGGACGCAGCTCTTTTCGCCCCACCAGAAGCGAAAAGAGCTGCGTCCCCTTTTTTGGTTCTTTTTTGGCTTGCGGAAAGCAATGAACGCGTGTACATATATGGCGATCATCTCGGAAATCGGCCTCTTCGCCCATGCCTCGCCGCCCACGCTGCTGCCCCGCCGGAACCTGCTACCACGTGCTCAACCGCGCGGTCGCGAGGCTCCCGCTTTTTGAGCGGGCAGCAGACTACGAGGCATTCACTGAAGTCTTGCACGAGGCCTTGCGGAGGGAGCCGCTACCGATATTCGCCTACAGTCTGATGCCCAACCACTGGCACTTCGTGGTCCGCCCCGACGCCGATCATCAAGTCTCAAGCTTTTTCAGGTGGTTGACCCACACCCACACGATGCGGTGGCACGCGAGCCACCACACCGTCGGCACCAGTCATCTGTATCAAGGTCGCTTCAAGGCGTTTCCGATTGAAGAAGACGACCACCTTTTGACCGTGATGCGATACGTGGAGCGGAACCCCTTGTGGGCGAATCTCTGCCGCCATGCGGAGGAGTGGAAATACGGCAGCGCCTGGCATCGCACGAAAGGCACAGCCGTGTTGACCTGCCCCCCTTAAACAGCACCACTTCCAGAGAGAGAATCTGGGGGTGGAGCAAACCAAGGGAGGCAACCAATGCCACGCGGAAAGAAGGAACTGGCTGAGCAGATCACACCTGAGCTTCGAGAGGTCGAGGTTGAGGTGGGGAGAGGCAAGACCGTCCTGGAGGCGGTCAAGAAGATCGGCGTGACGGAGCAGACGTACTACCGATGGAAGAAGAAGTTCGGTGGACTGCGGATCGACCAGGCAAAGCGGCTGAAAGAGCTCGAGAAGGAGAACGCCCGGCTGAAGCGACTGCTTGCTGATGCGGAACTCGACTCTGGCGTTTCGAGAGGCTGCATCGGGACGCCCCCGGGCGGCGCAGCTCAACTTCTAAGCCCGGCGAAGCGGCGGCGAGCGGTCGAAGACGTCAGGGGTGTTCTTGGCCGCGATCGCCTGAGCGAACGCCGGGCATGTCGAGTGCTGGGGCAGCATCGGAACACGCAGCGTCGGCAGCGGCACGTTCCAGATGATGAGCCACGTCTTGTGACGCGGATCGTATGGCTGGCCTGCGAGTATGGCCGCTACGGATACCGCAGAATTAC
>JBJTSM010000672.1:0-12204 GCA_046076685.1 Planctomycetia bacterium
GTCGAAGCCTTCCGGCATGCGCGGCATCTCGAACTCTGCCAACGGGGGCTGATCGTGCACGAGTAGCGGTGCCGCCTCTCGCCCCGTAGCCGCAGAGTGGTACTCTGCGGATTCCGGGTTGCCGCCGGGAGCGTGGTGCCGCGTGGTTGGCCCGGGGGTCGGGCGGAGCGTATTCTGCATGCATGTGGTTGCTGGCTGCACAACGTGAACGTCGTCGGCGTGATGACGCGGCGCTCGACGCACCCGCGGTCTTCTCCGGGAGTCCCTGGCGCGGCACGTGCCGGGTACGGCGGTGTGGGTCTATGGGTCGCTCGTCAAGCCCGGCCGCTTTCATGAGTGGTCGGATGTGGATGTCGCCCTCGAAACACTGCCCGCCGGCGGATCGGTGAAACGCTCGGCTGATGCTGGCCGGCCTCATCCCCTCACCGGGGACTAGCTCGTTTTGCGCAACAAAGGTGCCTGTCCCCGTTGACCAACCCAATGATCCCCCGGCTCGCGCCGGGGGCTTTTATTCCGAATACAAGCCCTAAGCGCAAGCGCCGGGATCCTGCTTTTATTCCGAATACAAGCCCGAAGCGTGAGCCGGGGGCTTTTATGGCCCCGTCAAATCGCGTTCCTCATTCCCTTTCGTTGTCTTCGTAGCCCGCGACCCGCTTGATGCGCGGGTGTAACGAGCCCTAGACTTGGCGGAATGGAACACATCATCACGCTCCATATCGAAAAGCTGCCGGAAGGCTTCTATCTCGCCACGAGCGATGACATCCAGGGGCTCGTTGCGCAGGGCCGGACGATCCAGGAGACGCTGGAGATCGCGCGGGACGTCGCCAAAAAACTGCTCGAAGCGAGATCCGGGGCCGACGAGTCGGCGGCCGATCGTTTGCCGGAGGCTCGCGATCGTTTCGATTACCCGCTTGTCGTAGCGACGTGATGGGACGGCTCGCCGGTTTCCGGTATCGCGAGATCGTCAAGAGGCTGAAGGAGCTTGGCCTGCGGTTCCACCGGCAAGCTGCCGGATCTCACGAAATCTGGGTCAACGAGTCGCTGCGGCGTTACACCACGATTCCCAACCATCCGGGCGACATGCCCGAAGGCACGCTCCGTGCGATCCTGCGGCAGGCCGGAGTCGAAGTTCACGAGTTTCTCGGTGAAGAGCGGGATGAGTCAGACGGCTCGCGGGCTCAGTAGCACGGCGATTTCCACCGCTGCATAAGCGGTGTTCGCCGACTCGCTCCCCCAAGCCCCGGGCGGAAGCCGGGGGATGCAGCGAACCATTTCACCACGGCCGGAAGAGCCTTGGCTCGGCTTCAGCCTCTCGCCCCGTAGCCGCGGAGTGGTACGCTGCGGATTCCAAGGGCCGCCGGGTTCCTGCCCGCCGGCATGACCCTCGAATACCTGCAGAGCCTGCTCTCCGCGGACGTGGGCCGCGAGGCCGACGTCTGCCTCATCGACCGCACCCGGCTGAAGCCCGTGATCGAAGGGAGCGGCGAACGATGGATCGCGTAGCGATGCAGATCCTGGAGGATGGCTGGGAGCAGGATGGCCGTGCCATGCGCCTAGGGTGCTCCTCCTTCAACCACTTCGGAAGACGAATGGGGAAGCGGAATCGGCAGACCATCTTCAGCGAGCCCTTCGAGGTGAAACTGGATGGCCTCGTGGATGAGTCGCGTCACCTCTTCACGTGACCCAGCCGCGGCGATGCAACCCGGTAGATCAGGCACGTAGGCACCAAAGCCCGTCTCGCCCTCTTCGATCACCACAAGATATTTCATGGCTCATCCTCTTGTTTCCGCGGCCCTTGGCTTTTCAGTCCGGCCTGTTTCAGCACGCTGTTCAGCGTGCCGGGCGGAACGTCCGCTGATTCCTTGCCGGCGACAGTCACCGTTCCCGATTTCGTCGGGTGCCGAAACTGCCTGTGACTACCTCGCTGGCGCACCTGCACCCAACCATCGTCCTCGAGTTGCCGCACAAGCCGCCGCACGGATATCGCCATAGCATCGAGAATACCCAATAAGCCGCGAAACGGGTACGAGTGTGCAACCTGGAAATCGGGCACGGAAGTGGCTTTCGCCCGCGTGCCGCGTAAGACGTGCCGGTCTACCGCGTCAGGGGCTGCGACCGGATCCGGCGGACACAAGGCACGGTCAGGATCACCGGCGACGCGCCGCATGCGGTCGCGAAGGGCCAGGGGCTCGCCAGCGAGTATTTCGCCACGGCCGATTGCTCGGGCGAGCCAGCCCTGCGGCAGGTCGAGCCGAAGTTCAGCCAGGCCCGCCGAGCCGGTGCCGCTGGCTGCCGGGCGACGCTACGCGATCAAGGCCGAGTGGACCGGTCCGGCCGACGGCGAGTGCCATCACGATGCCGGCGATCGAGCAGGGCCGTTTCGGGACTCGCCATAAGGCTCGTGGTATGATCGCGGCATGAGCACAGCCCCGCGCTTCCAGCCGCACTACACGGTGGATGACTATCGCCACTGGGAAGGCCGGTGGGAGTTGTGGCAGGGTGTTGCGGTCGCCATGTCGCCGAGCCCCTTCGGTCGCCACGCGAAACTGCTGGCCCGGACGGTCGCGGCGCTCCAGGCCGCGATCGACGCAGCCGGCTGCGCTGCGACCGTGCTTGTCGAGATCGGCTGGATCGTATCCCGCGATACGGTCCTGCGGCCCGACGTGATCGTCGTATGCGGCCCTGAGCCCGCGAGGCACGTCGAGCGGGTGCCGCCGCTCGTCGTCGAAATCCTGTCGGAGGAGACCCGCGACCGTGATGTGAACTTCGAGCGTGCGCAGCAAAAGGTGCCTGTCCCCTTTTCATGCGATTTTCTTTTTTCAGAAAATCTCACCCGCCCAGAGTCGGCGGCTGAATTCGGCGAGCGGCAGCACCGTGACGTGGCCGTCCTCGATCGTTTTTTTGCCGAGGTAGACGCCATAGGCAGCCGAGAAACGCCGGTGAACTGTGAGCGAGTTGAGCTGCGCCGACCATTCAGGCCTCCACACGTCGGCTGCTTTGGCCTCGATCGCGATGTAGCTGCTCGGCCGACTCAGCACTTTTTTCTCAGCCTCGACGACAAAATCCACGTCGAAGCTGCCGGTCACGGTGTAATGAAAGATCGGCTTGTCTTTTCGCTTGTAGGCATTGAATGCCCGCAGTTCCCCGAGCACGAGCGTTTCGAACGAGAACCCGCGCCATTCATCCGGCATCGTTTCGCGGATCCACCCTGCGGCCGCCCGGGCCACGCCGGCATCAAACAAGTAAAACTTGGGATGGGCCGCTTCCTTGGCCCGCATGCCAAGCCTGAGGGCGGGGAGCCGAAAACCCAGCAGCGTGTCCGCGAGAATCTCGAAATAGGTGTCGACCGTGCGCCGCTTCACCGCCGCCTGCTGGGCGACGCGCTCGACATTCAGGAGTTGGGCGTGATGCCGGGCGGCCACCTGCAGAAACCGCGCGAACGGCTGCAGGCTGCGGGTGAGGGCCTCGGCTGCGATCTCTTCGTGGAGGTAGGTGCCCACATAGCTGGCAAGCGTGTCTGCGGCGTGGACGGGAGTGGCCAGCACGTGCGGCAGCGTGCCGTATTCGAGGCAGAGGGGCAAAAGCCTCGGCCGCTTGATCTCGGCCCACGCCAGCGGGAAAAAGTCGCAGCGAATGGCCCTGCCGCCCAGCAGGTTCACTTCGGTCCGCTTGAGCTTCCTGGCACTCGATCCTGTGATCGCGAAGTTGATCCGTCGCGACTCATACAAGCCGTGGACTTCATCCAGCAGGTCGGGGATCTTCTGTGCCTCGTCGATGACGGCCCACTCGCCTGGGCGGAGATGAGCAAGATCGGTGCGCAACAAACCCGGTTGAGCCCGGTAGCGATACAACTGCTCGGTTTGCAGGAGGTCGATCTTCGTGGCTGCTGGAAAATGTCGTGCCAGCCAGGTGGACTTTCCCGTGCCGCGCGGGCCGAGCAGAAGAAACGTCTTTGTCGGCGGCACCAGGAGCCGTGTGAATTCGTGAGGCATGCGCCAAAGTGGCCCGAAAGAGGGGGGTTTCTTATTCTACATCGGTGATGAAGAAATAGAATATCGGGGGCAGGAGCGGATTTCGCGGCTTCCTTCACGGTAATCCAAGGGCATCGTGCCCTGATTTCCCCAAAAGCCCCTCGCGGCAGCGAGGGGATGACGCCCGCCACCACCCGCCGCAGAAAAGGGGACTGGCTCGTTTTGCGCAGCAAAAGGTGCCTGTCCCCTTTTCATGGATCTGGGGGAATGGGTGCCATCCGTCGGGGACCCGCCGAGGGCGTTTGCTTTAAGACGGCACGCTCCCGGGTTTCGCGGCACAAATCCCCCGATGTTTTGCGGCCGCGTAAGAACCGCGGCGGACCGGCGACATATCCAGCATGAAAACACCGAACCCCCACTTCTGCCGCTCTCTGATTGTCGTCATCGCCCTGACCGGGCTCTCCCACGCCGCCGACCCGGTCGTGCTGCCCACGGACCGCACGGCCTATTTCGTCGGCGAGCAGGTGCCGCTGGCGGTCTCCGGCGAAGGCGCCTGCAAGCTCGAAGCGGTCAGCGCAGGCGGCCGGACGACGCTTTACAGCGGCCCGGCCGGAGCGCTCTGGCTCGACACATCAAAACTCGCCCCGGGCGACTACGCGCTCGAACTCAACGGCGCGAAGGCCGTGGAGCGGTTCACGCTCACAAGCCCGCTGCGGCGGTCGGCCGGCTCGCTGCAAGACGAGGTGATCCCGCCCGCTGCGATGACCGCCGACGACGCGGCGCGGATCCTGAAGGAAACGGGCATCACCGCCTGCCTCAATCTCGCCGCCTCCGACATGGGCCGGGCGCCTGTGCTCGACGCGATGGCCCGCGCCGGCACGCTCATGCTCGCGAACCCCGAGACGCGGCCGACGAGTTTCTTCCCGCCGTTCAACAACGCCGAAGAGATCGACGGCATGAGCCAGCGGATGATCCTCACGGCCGAGGCCAACAGCCGCTATCCGAATTTCGGCGGCTTCTGCTTCGGCTGGGACACGACGGGCTACGCGGTCGGCGGCCGCAAGGGGCTGATGACCTACTGGGGCTGGGCCGACAAGACCGAGGCTTTGCGGAAGTATCTCGCCCGCATGGACCAGCAGAAGATCGACGAATTTACCCGCCGCACGGGGCTCGCACCCGTCAGCGAGGCCGAGTATCTCGCCTATCTGCTTTCGATCGGCCGGCCGGAACTGGCGCCGGCGATCGACCTGCCCACGAAGCTCTGGATCGAGGAGATCGCCCGGCACACGAAGCCGATGGGCGACGCCGAGCGGGCCGCATTTGAAAAACGGCTCGACGCCTGGGCTGGCTATCTGATGGGCCTCTACGGCGAGGTCTACGGCGCGATCGGGAAAAACCTGCGGGGCGTGGATCCGGCGCTCAAGAACTCGAGCAGCGTGCAGTCGGACCATGCCGCCGTGCGGTATGGCCAGTACTTTCCGTCGGCCTACGCGCCGCTCGACTTCCAATACCAGAGCACCTGGAACGACCAGGTGGGCGGCCCCGACTACGCCTATCAGTGGCTGCTGGTGGATGCCCTGCTCGAGATGGAGCGGGGCGACAAGCCGACCTGGATCAGCAACGCCCTGGGGACCGCGCACCACCGGGCCGGCTTCCCCGGCAAGTTCACCCGCGTGGCCGCCCACGGGCTGGCCTTCGGCGTGAGCGGCAACGGCTTCGCCCACGAGGCCTTCAGCAACACCCTTGGCGGGATGAACGGCGGCAACTGGGATGCGATGAAGACCAAGGCCGACGGCGCCGACCTCGTGGCGGGCCGCGACTTCCTCGACCGCTTCGCCGCGCTGGCGGTGGAGGGCGGGGGCGATCACGGCGTCGGCATCCTCTGGTCGAAGACGCAGTATGGCCGTCAGCACGTGATGATGGGATTTGGCAACGCCTCCTTCAACACGCTCGTGGCGCTCACCCGGCTCGGCTACACGCCGCGGTTTGTCACCGAAGACGAGATCGCCTCCGGCAAGGCGGGTGACGTGGCGGCGCTCGTCGTCGTCGGCCAGACGTTCGCGATGCCGGAAAAGGTCAACGCCGGCCTGGCCGCGTTTGCGAAAAATGGCGGGCGGATCCTGGTGGACGGCTCCACGACCGTGGAAATCCCGAACGCGGAAAAGCTGCCGGCCGCGTTTCCGTTTGTCGTGCCCGGCAAGCCGCACAGCTGGACCGCGCCCAACATGGTGGGCAACGACAACGACACGGTTCTCTTCGAGCGCGAGTATCCGACGCTGGCAAAGGCGTTTTCTGCGGCGCTCGGCCAGACGGGCCACGCCTGGCTTGAATCGCAACAGGGCCTCGAGAGCAAGATCAGTCTCATGCAGATCGACGGCGGCCGCGATGCGAGCTACATCGTCGCCATCAACGAGTCGTGGGTGGCCAACCAGGCCGACTGGCACGAGGTGCGGGAGACGCTCGCCCCGCTCGTCGGCGCCGACGGCAAGCCGGCGACCGCGGGCGTGCTCTACGACTGCACCGACGAAAAACTGCTCGGCGAACTGAAGCCGTTTGAGTGCGATCTCTCGCGGACGACGGCGCGGGTCTTCGCCCGGCTGCCGCGGGCGATCGAGGGCGTCGCCGTGTCGGCCACGCAGGCGATCAAGGCGGGCAGTGCTCTCAACATCGCCGTGGAATTCAAAGACGCGAAGGGGGAGCGGCTGGCGGCCGTGCTCCCCTTCCAGCTCACGATCCGCCGGCCCGACGGCACGGCACACGCGGAGCTGTATCGGTCCACGACCAAGGACGGGGCGTTTTCGATCGCGGTGCCGATCGCGGCCAACGATCCGGTCGGCAAGTGGACCGTGGAGGTGCGGTCGCAGCTCACGGGCGGGCTGGCCACGCTGCCGGTGGAGGTCGGTGCGGCGGCGGCCACGGCCTATGCGGCGGCGGTCACGGAGCCCGTGGTCGTGCGGAATCGCGATGCGATCGAGGCGATGCTCGCCAAGGGCTCGACGGTGGTGCTGCCCGTCTTTGATCCGTCGCTCGCGACCGTGGCCGAGCAGGTGAAGGTGACGCTCGCCACCCGCGGGGTGACGGTGGACATCTGGAAGAACCCGCCGCTTGGCAGCTACACGATCGCCTACGACCTCACCGACGCCCAGAAGCAGGAAAACGCTCGGATCGACAAGGGCGAGGCGATCGGCACGATCAAGCGTGAGACGGTGAATGCCAACGACTGGGCGAGCGGCCTGAGCGGCTGGCGGTGCGGCAAGCCGCTGATCCTGCTCGAACTCGTCGGGGCGAAAGATGCAAACCCGCTGGCTCAGTCGCTCACGAAGGCCGGCATGCTCTGGCCGCAGGTGAGCCTCGATTATCCGGGCAATCGGCGGGCGGTGGTGCAGGCGGTGCCCTGGGCGTTTGGCCCCCGGGCGACGACGCTCGTGATCCAGGCCGCGGATGTGGAGGGCTTGATGGCCGGGGCGCAGGCGCTCGCGAACCTTCCGCCCGACCGGATCACGCCCTCGATCACCGCCGCGAAGGCGGCCTTGTGGCGGCAGTTTCATATCGGCGGCCGGCCCGGCGCGGCCCCGACCGCGACCCCAGCCCCGGCCCTCACGGCCAATGGACTCGCCGTGCGGCAAGCGCCCAAGCCCTTTGCGATCGCGTTTCCGGGTGACAAGCCGCTGCCGGCCGCGCAGGTGAAGCATCCCGCTCCGCCGGCGAAGGCGGTCCATCCCGTGCCGGGCGAATTCCTGCCGAAGCAGTGGGTGCTCCACTACAAGGTGGGCGACGCCTACATCGAGACCGCGACGGCCGACATGCTCGTGCCCGACCTGCGATTTTCGGAGGCGGTGCAGCTCGTGGCCGACGTGAAGGCGGCGGGCAAAAAGAAGATCGCCGCGACGGGCGTGTTTCGGTACTCCGACTGCAAGCCCTGCTGGCAGGCCCAGTGGGAGGATCTGCTCGCGCTCCGCGACAAGCTCGTGCCGAGCGAGCGGCGGCCGATGGAGTTTGAAGTGCAGGTCGGCGGGAAGACCGTCGGCAGGCTCGTGGCCACAAAGACCGAGCAGAAGGAAGTGCCGCTGGAGCTCGCCTCTCCTTCCGCCGGCCTTAAGCCGAAGACCGCGGTCGAGGAAGTCGTGACGGAACTGTCGGGCGAGATCGACCTCCCCGCCGGCCGCCAGGAGATTCTCCTCATCCACCGAAACATGGTGGACGGCAAGCTCGCAAAGATCACCGTCGAGTGAAGCAGAAAAAGAGAAAAAGGGGACATTCTGCTTTTTCTACGGACTGGGTTCGTCACTCAGGAGGCGATTGATGAAAAAGCAGAATGTCCCCTTTTTCTCCTTTTTCCTTTTGTTGTCGCTGGCGTCGGCGGCGTATGCCGTCGACATCCCGTTTACGCTCGACAAGCCCGCGAACGTGTCGCTCGGGATCTATGATGGGAATGGGCGGCTGATGCGGACGCTGCTGAGGGCCAAGCCCATGGCGGCCGGTCGGCACACCATCCCCTGGGACGGCCTCGACCGCAACGGCATGGCGCTCAAGGGCGATTTCCAGTGGCGGCTGGCCACGAGCCAGGGCCTCCAGTCGGAATACCTGCTTTCCATCGGCACGAGCATGCGCGAGCACCACTGGCCGGCCCAGCACGGTGCGATCTGCGGCTTGGCCGTGGACAAAGAACGCATCTACGTCACGGCGGGCCTCTCCGAGGGCATGCCCCAGACGGCGGCCACGACCCGCGACGGCGCATGGCAGTGGGTCTCCGGCCCCACCGGCGGCTGGATGGGCGGGTATGACCTCGCGGTCGATGGCGACACGCTCTACTTCCTCGGCGGCCCGATCGCCGGCGATGAAACAGATCGCAAGCCCCGGCTCTTCGTGCAGGATGCGGCGACCGGGCGCGTGCGCGAGGGTGAGCGCGACGGCCTGAAGAACCAGGTTCTCTGGGGCACGTCGGGGCCCCTGTGCTGGGAGATGAACGGCCGTGACAATCCCAGCCGGGTGGATGCCCGTGACGGAGAACTGGCGGTGGCATCGCCCTCGACCGGCCTCGTGGTCTGGCTCGATCCGGCCACGGGCAAGGAGATCGACCAACTGACGATCGAAGGCGGCCTGGCAGACATCGCCTTGCTCGGCGGGGGGCGGGTGCTCGTCGTCACGAAAACGACCGTCGTCGAGGCGGCCCGCGGCAAGCAAGAACGAACCGTTCGCATTTCCGGCCTCGTCTCGCCGCATCGCCTCGCGGTTGATCGCGTCACCGGCGACCTCTTCGTCGCCGAGGCGGGCACGAGTCAGCAGGTCAAGCGCTTTACGGCCACGGGGACGTTGCTCAAGGCATTCGGCCGTGCCGGCGGACGCAAGACCGGCCGCTACCAGGCGCGTGATTTCCGGGATGTGACGGACATCGCCGGCGATGGCCAGGGTGGATTCTTCGTCACCGAGTCCGCCGCGCCGCGCCGCACCGCGCATATCTCCGCCGCGGGCGAATCGATCAGCGAATGGTACGGCGGGCAGTCCTTCTATTCCTATGTCGCGCCGGAACCCGACGACGCCGACCGCCTGTGGATGAATTCCTACGGTTGGCTGACGCAGCTTGCCGCCGATTACGAACATGGCACCTGGCGGCCGCTGGCGACGTATCGCGTCGACGACGCGCTCGACCGGAACCTGTTCCCGGTTGGCATGTACAGCTCCGGCTTCCAGGTCAAGCGGCTCGACCTGACCGGCAAGGGAACCCTGAAGACCTACGTGTGGCCGAAGTGGAACCTGCCCCTCCTGCTCGAGGTGGACGAGACCGCGGGACTGCTCCGGCCGGTGGCGGCGCTGGGGAGCGTGCCCGGCACGTTCACGGCGCCGGTTGACACGACCCGGCAGGCGCCGATTCCCGGCACCGATCAACCCGACTCGTGGACGCTCTCGGCCATGGCGCAGTGGACGATCCACCATGGCGGCCAAGAGGCCTGGCTCGAGGTGCTCGACGCGGACGGCAAGCCCATCGTCTCGCTCTCCACATATCGGGGTGATCCCAGGCCGGGGATCACCTCGAACGCCGGTCACACGAACTACCTCCTGTTCAACGACCGCGAGTTGATGAGCCCAAACAGTCCGGACTGGCCGCTCACGCATGGCCCGCAGAAGGTCGAGATCACGGTGGCCAAGGGCGTGGCGACGGTGCGGTTCGGCGGCAAGGTCACGCTCGAGCGGCCCGTGCTCGCGGGCGACTGGAAGTGGCCCGCGCGGCTCCGGCTGCGGACGACGAAAGGCGGGGCGATCAGCGTGACGAAGGCGGTCTTCGCCACGGCCGCAGGCGATCAGAGACGCGAGACCGCCATTGCCATCGAGGACGCACCGACGACGAGCCCGCCGCTCGAGCCGGCTTCCTTTGCCGAGGCCATCCGCCGGCTCGGCAAGAATCCGGACGACCCCGCGGTGCGGGGGCAGTTCGGGTATTTCGCGTGGGCCGACGCGAACGGCGATTACGCGCTGCAGGCCGACGAAGTGCGGCTGAGTTCCACGGGCGGCCGCTGCAGCGTGCTCTTCATGGATGACGCCTTCAATGTCTATCTGGACAACAGCGTCTTCACTCCGTTGGGCCGCACGCCGACCGGCAATCCGATCTGGGACTGGGGCCGGCAACGACCAGCGCCCAGCACGCCGTTCGGCGAGACCCGCTCGCGCTGGGCCGATACGCAGGGCAACATCTACCAGACCTCCGCCCATGGCGGCGCCGATGGCTACAACCATCACTGGCAATGGCCCGCGACCTTCGTCAATGCGACCGCCGTGGCCAAGTTCGGCCCGGACGGCACGATGCTCTGGCAGGCGGGCGAACGGGCCGCGCGGGGAATGCCCCACCCGCGCGGGCAGATGCATTACCCGATCAACACGCTCGGCGTCGTCCATGGCTGTGTCGGCTTCGCGGATTACATCGAGAACCCCGCCGAGTTCTGGGCCGAGGATGGGCTCTTTATCGGCGGTGTGTTCGATAAACACGTCGAAGGGCCGCATCCGCGCGCCTATTCGTGGTTTCGCCAGAACATCGACGGCAGTGACGACTACGTGAACAATCTCGCCCTGCTGCAATACGACATGCTGTTGGGCGGCAACCTCGCCACGCGACGCAACGGCGACGTGCTCTTCTTCGGCTGCGGCTGGAACAACATGCCGGTCTATCGCGTGACCGGCTGGGATCAGATCAAGCGGCAAGAGGGCACGGTCACGGTGCCGGCATCATCGCCCGCCGCCGCCCGCCAGGGCTCCGGATTGAAGGCGGAGTATTACGCCAACGGCAAACTGGAGGGCGCCGCGGCCCTGGCGCGGGATGATGCACGGATCTGGTTTGATGACACCCATGCCTGGCCCCAGGCTCCCGAGTCCGTTCGTTGGACCGGCTTCGTCGAGCCGCCGCTCAGCGGCGACTTCACGTTTTCCTTCTACACGACCGACTCCGCCGCGCGGCTCTGGATCGGCGGCCGCAAGGTGCTGGATCAGTGGAATACGCCGGGCAAGTATTGGGCCGAGCCGGTCGCGCTCGAGGCAGGCCGGCGGTATCCCGTGAAGATCGAATGGCGACGCAGTGGCGGCAAACCCGCATTCCACCTGAACTGGGAGGCGCTCGATCTGCCGGTGGAACACGTGCCGACCACGGCGCTCTATCCCGAATTGCCCGACGGCCAAGAGGCGACGATGCTGCCAGTCCCGGTGGCACTACCGGGCATCCACGCCTACGACGAGGCGCTTGATGTTCGGGCCGAGACGCAAACGCTCGACCTCGCGATTCAAGAGCCCTTCGGCAAAGGCTGGCAGCTCTCGGGCATCGCCAACTTCGCCGTGGCCCACGGCGGCGATACGGCGACCTTCGAGATTCTCGACGCCGAGGGTAAACCGGTCGTCGAGTGGACCGCCTATCGCGGGGATCCGCGGCCTGGCGTGACCGGCAACCGCGGCCACAACAACTATATGGTGTTCAACGGAACCGAGATCGAGGGGAACCCGGGGCATGGGCTGCGCGTTCCCTTCACCCTACATTGTGCCGACGGGAAGGCCCGCCTCGAACTGCCCAACGGCCGCGTGGTCGAGCGGCCGGTGCTGGCGGGCGACCCGACGCGACCGGCCTCGCTGCGGGTGAACTCCAACACCGGCACCGCCCGAGTGCGGATCGAGGAAATCAGCGTCAAATGAAGAGAAGAAAAAGAGAAAAAGAGAAAAAGGGGACATTCTGCTTTTTCTACGGACTGGGTTCGTC